>JAGQSN010000118.1 GCA_020439555.1 Acidimicrobiales bacterium
GGGTCCAGGTACAGGTTGTAGAGCCGACCGTGGCTGTACTTCTGGGTGACGCCCGTGAACCCGCCCAGGTTCAGGCAGTCACGGTCGTCGTCGGAGCTGGACGCGACCATGAACTTCCACTCGCCCACCCGCAGGGCTGAGAACACGTTCGTCAGCCAGTAGTAGAGGTACTTGCGGTTCGAGTACCCATCCGCGCTCAGCAGGAACGACGTCTGGTCGACGCCGTCGATGTAGCGATCGGTCGGCAGCGAGTCCTCGGCCCCGGCGAGTCGCACGTAGGTGTTGAAGAGGTCCATCAGCGAGAACAGCCCGTCCGAGGCCCGGTCCGCGGCGATCATCCCGGGCCAGACGGCGATGGCCGGAACCCGCTGACCGCCCTCCCAGGTGGAGCCCTTGGCGCTCCGGAACGGCGAGTAGGCCGCGTCGGGCCACGTCTCCATCTCGGGACCGTTGTCGGAGGTGAGGAACACGAACGTGTCCTCGGCCTGACCGGTGGCCTCCAGCTCGGCGACGAGGCGTCCGACGATGTCGTCGAGTTCGATGATCGTGTCCTTGTAGGGGTGCTTGGCCGGTGAGGAGCCGAGGAAGCGCTCGTGCGGGTAGTTGTCGAAGTGGGCGCCGCGGGTGCAGTGGTAGAGGAACCACGGCTGTCGCTCGGGGGCCGGTTCGGCCATGCGGCGGATGAAGTCCAGCGAGTAGTCGGCCCACTTGTCGTCCAGCAGCGACAGGACGGGGATCGTCACCTCCTCGACCTGCTCGGGTTCACCGTCCCGGGTGGCGTGCACGAAGCACTTGTTGAACGGCATGTTCTCGACCCACTTCGTCCGTTCCTCGCTGTAGACGATCTCGGGGAAGAAGTACGGGTCGCGCCACTCCGTGTACATGTCCGACACCGACAGGAACCCGTAGAAATCGTCGAAGCCGACGTTCTGGGGTTGCGACTCCACGTTCTCGCCGATGTGCCACTTCCCGACCGCCTGGGTCCGGTAGCCGGCCGCGGAGAGCAGGCTCGGGAGTGTGACCTCGCCGTCGAGGCCACCGGGCTGGCCGTACATCGGTGGCCGTAGGAGGCCATGGCGGATCGGGAGGCGGCCCGTCATGAGCGATGCGCGGGTCGGCGTGCAGGAAGGTTCCGAGTAGCAGGAGGTGAGCAGCATCCCGCGGCGTGCGAGCCGGTCGATGTTCGGGGTCGGCGCGCCGACTGCGATACCGCCGCCATAGCAACCGAAGTCGCCCCAACCGACGTCGTCGAACATGATCAGCAGGATGTTCGGGCGCCGTCCCGAGGCGAGGTAACGGTCGAGCGCGGACGTCGCCGCCTCTTCCTGTTCGGGGATCACGAACCTGGGTTCGAGTCCGTCACGGATCTTTGTGGCCTCGGCGACCACCGGGTCATGCGCCATGTCGTCCCCTGACTGTCGACGTGACCCCGTTCGAGCGGGGCCATCGCAACGTAAGCCCGATCGCCGCCTTCCTCCACCCGAACGACGAGAAGAGCCATCCAGGCATCCTCAACCTTTTGGTTGACAATGATCGGGTGCAGGCGTACCTTCCTAATCAACCGATTAGTTGAGTAGGTGCCGCATGGAACAGGATCAGCTCTCACAGGTGTTCGCAGCGCTCGCCGACCCGACACGGCGCGACATCGTCGCCCGGCTCGCCGTCGGGGACGCGACCGTGAGCGAACTGGCCGAGCCCTACGAAGTTTCGCTCCAGGCCGTCTCCAAGCACATCAGGGTGCTCACGGAAGCGGGCCTGCTCACCCAACGGCGCGAAGCCCAACGACGACCGTGTCACCTCGAAGCGGAGGTGTTCGACCTGATGACCAAGTGGATCGAGCGATACCGCCGTCAGGCCCAGGAACGGTACGAACGGCTCGACGCCGTACTCGCCGAACTCCAGGACGCTGAGAACGAGTCCCACCGAACCAACCAAGGAGCAGCATCATGAGCACCACGACCGGCCGTTACCAGGCAACGATCGAAGCGGACCCGACGGTCC
Source organism: Acidimicrobiales bacterium (assembly GCA_020439555.1). Taxonomy (GTDB): domain Bacteria; phylum Actinomycetota; class Acidimicrobiia; order Acidimicrobiales; family Iamiaceae; genus Aquihabitans. The sequence continues at coordinate 2,002 of JAGQSN010000118.1, forward strand.
CCGTCATCCGCATCACCCGCGACTTCGACGCCACCCCGGCGCAGCTGCTGCGGGCCCACACAGACCCCGAACTGTTCGCTCGGTGGGTCGGACCCGAAGGCATGGACAACGAGATCCGGGAGTGGGATCCCACCTCCGGTGGCCGTTGGAGCTACGTCGCCCGCCGTGATGGCGAGGAGTACGGGTTCCACGGCTGCTTCCACGAGGTGAGCGACACCCGAATCGTCCAGACGTTCACCTTCGACGGGTGGCCGGACGGAGTATCGCTGGAGACACTCACCTTCGAAGACCTGCACGACGGCAGGACACGCCTCCACGCACAGTCCCTCGTGGACAGCTTCGAGGCCCGCGACCAGTGGCTCGCGAGCGGTATGGAGACCGGCATCGACCAGGGCTACGCGAAGCTCGACACCCTTCTCCAGTCGACCTGACCCGAGGTTTCGACTCCGCTCCGCTCCGCTCAACCATCGGACGAGCACCGCCCCTCCGACACCGCTGCTTGAGCGCGCGCAGCCCTACTTCTCCGCTCCTTGAGCGAGCGCAGCCCTACTTCTCCGCTCCTTGAGCGAGCGCAGCGAGTCGAAGGGAGCCGCCGGCCCTTGATCACAGGCCGTAGAGGCGGCTAGCGATCAGTTCATGACTTCGATCGTCGAAAGTACGAGCGACGCGTTCGTCGCCGGACTCGATTACCTCCGCGATCCCCGCCATCAGCGGGTAGCGCTGGCGACCTACGAACTGATCGCCACGGGCAAGCCGGCAAGGGTCGATCGAATCGCGGAAGGCGCGGGCGTGGACATCGAGGAGGTCGAGGAGTGGATGAGTGACTGGCCTGCTGTCTTCCGGGACGAGGACGGTGCGATCACCGGGTTCTTCGGTCTCTCGGTGAACGACGGTTTCGCCCACCGTTTCGACACCGACGAGTACGGCAGGGCCTGGACCTGGTGCACCTACGACCCTCTCTTCATCGCGAAGGTCCTCGGCGTAACGGCCCGGGTGTCGTCGAACTGTCCCGTCACCGGCACACCGGTAACCCTCACCGTGACCCCCGAGGGGGTTCGTGATCTGGATCCACCGACCGCGGTGATGTCGATGCTGCCGCCGGATCGTGCGTCGTTCAGAGACCTGATCACGACGTTGTGCCACTTCATCTGGCTGTTCGAGACGGCCGAGGCAGCCGAGTCCTGGACCGCTCAGAATCCGGGAACCTTCGTCATCTCCGTGGACGAGGGCTTCGAGATCGGCCGCCGCATGACCGATCAGGTGTTTGATTCACCCAGCTCTCCACTCTGACAACGGTCCGAGGGAAGGGTCGAGCAGTTCACCCCTCCAGGGGACCGCGAGCGTTCACCTGCATGGACCTATCTTGCGAGCATGCGCGCACTTCGTGTCACAGCCGTCGTCCTCGCATCCCTTCTTCTCGTCACCGGGTGCAGTGACGACAACTCGAAAGCCCAGGACGCAGCCGACAAGATCGCCAAACAGATCGAGGACACTGCGAACGACACCGGTGGGGGCCTCCCCGGTGGAACATTGCCCACAGGCGGGAAGTCGGATTGCCCGGAGTTCAAGGACACGGTCGGTCGGATGCGGGTGGTGAACCTGGCGACCGACCTCGACGGGACGGCCGAGCCGGTCGACGTCTACGCAGCCGGTTACGGCCCGCTGCAGGGCTGCAAGCCCCTGATCGAGAACCTCGGCTACGGCGAGGTGTCCGACTACGTCGACGTTCCGGCGAGGCAGTTCTCCGACGAGGAGTCCGGCGGTCTCATGTACATCGACGCTGGCAGCACCGAGATGGACGGCTTCTGGAGGGGGAACTCCCCCAACGACGGGGTCGACGGTGAGGGTGACCAGGAGACCGTCGTGCTGTCGGGTGGGTCCACCGAAGGCCAGGCCGACCCGACCTGGATGAACGTCATCGAGCACAGCAAGGAGGACCCGAGCCAGGACGTCGAGGCGAAGGCAGGCAAGGGCTTGTTGCTCGTGAGCGGAGGGCCGATGAGCAACACGTTCCAGCGCGCCGGCGACAAGTCGGTGATCAGCTTCAGCATCGACGGCGAGTGCCTGTACGCCGACAACGACCAATCCGGGCACGGCATCCTCAACGGCAACGGCACGCCGTTCTCGGTGGCACCCGGCGAGCACACAGTCGGGCTCATCATCACCGACCCGGGCGTGGGCATCGGCGGTCAGGATTGCGACGGACACGAACCGAAGTTCACGAAGGACGTCACGGTCGAAGCCGGCAAGGCGTTGGCGGTCTACATCGGCGCCAAGTCCCCCTCGGACGCCACGATCCTTACGGCGCCGATCGACTGACAGCCTGAGCCACCCGGTACGCGCCGGGAGTTTGGCCGATCACCGTGCGGAAGTCGCGGGTGAAGTGGGCCTGATCGGAATAGCCGAGGTCAGCCGCGAGGTCGGCCAGTCGGGCTTCGCTGTCTTCACGTAGCCGGTGTGCGGCTTCCTGAAGCCGGCGTCTCTGGATGAGCCAGCGCGGCGAGAATCCGACGCTCGTGCGGATCAGGCGTTGCAGGCGACGTTCGGCGACGCCGAATCGTTCGACGAGGTCCGACACCTTGGTCACCGAAGCGTCCTGTTCCGCCGCGTCGGCGATCGCGTTGACGAGCCGGACGTCGTCGTCGACCCGTTCGAGGATGGGCTCCAACCATTCTTCGAAGGCTGCCCTGGCGTCGTCGATCGAACCACCCGGGACGTCTCGGCGGAGGCGACGAGCGAGCGATCCGCCGTCAGGGATCTCCAGGACCTCACCGAGCCGGGTGCTCAGGTCGCCCGGGACGACCAGTACGCCCGCGCCCGGGCGCATCAGTAGCCCCGCGGCCCACGAATCACCGGTGAGAGTGCGAACCCCGACCCCTTCGATCGGGAGGTAGACCGATGCAACCTCGGGCTCGACGACCACGTTCAGTCCCGGGTACTGGAGAACGGGCTGGTCGATCGAGGAGTTCCCGGGAAGGGACCAGCGAGGGAGCCAGACCTGTCTCGCTACGGCATCGAAGCGCTCGTCCAACGCCGCTCGTTCGAGAGTCAGGCCGGGTGCGTCCGGACGCAACGGACCCTTGGTGCCCAGGTGCGCTCCGATCATCTCCGTCACAAGATCGAAGATATCCAGGGGCCCCAACCGCTAGCCCTGCCACCCGCCCCCCGACGGGCGACCGGTACGTGTTCGCCGCAGGAGTGTCGGTTTCGTTCAATACGAGCGATCGACAGTTCCGTACCGTCGGCCGCATGAGCAACGACATCCTGAGCAACAACACAGGTACCCCCCTTACGGGCGTGACCGGTGAGCACACCGCCGCCGGACGGCCTCACGGGTTCAGCAGCGTCACGCCGTTCCTGGTCATCGAATCAGCGGTGAAGGCGATCGAGTTCCACCGTGACGTCCTCGGGGCGAAGATCGGCAGCGTCACGGAGATGCCCGGTCCTGACGGGATACCGATGGTGGTGCACGCCGAGGTCTGCTTCACCGATGGACGCATCCAGGTGGGCGAGCCGAACCCCGCCTACGGGCTGATCCCACCGGCTGGCGACGGTCATGCGGCGAGCTACTCGATGGGCCTCTATGTGGAGGACGTGGACGCCACCGTCGCCCGAGCGGTCACCGCCGGAGCCGTCGTGAGAGAACCGGCTCAGACCTTCGTGTCCGGGGATCGCTTCGCGTCGATCGTCGACCCGTTCGGGGTTCGCTGGTCGCTCATGACGAGGGTCGAGGATCTCTCCGAGGAGGAGAGCGCGGCTCGCGTCGCGGCTTGGGCGGCCGAGCAGCAGAACAGCTGACCGGTTGGGCTCCCGGTCGCGGCACCGACGGTCGCACGGTACCGTCGCAGGTACCGCGTTTCGGCCCCGACGGCTGTACGTCAGCGAAGAGGTCCTCGGCCTGACGGGCTCCAACCCGCTCCGCTGACCCTGACGCCGGTGACGTAGAGACCGTTGGAGACGCGCAGCAGGCGGGCCAGGAACGCAAGCTTTCCGTGCCACGCCGCGCCGTTCTCGTCGAAGGCATGGCCAGGGCGCGGCCGATCAGGTCAGGACTAGGAGGTCGAGCACTGCCGGGTCGCCCGAACTGAACGCCAATTGTCGGGCACTGGTGACGCCGTGCACGGTGTGCAGGGTCACGACCGCAGCGGTGGCGGCAGCGAGCGGTTGCGACGGTGTCCATTCGTGGAAGTGGTTGCCGCCCTGGTCGGGGTCGTCCCAACCGTGGGCTCGGAGCCAGGACAGGTCCTCGTCGTCGTGGCGATCGCCGCAGGCTTCGAGGTATCGCTGGCCGATGGTCTCGGCCCGCAGGTTCGACCCGAAGGTTGCGAACTGGACGTAGCGGGGGCTGTCGACGATGTCGATGATCAGGTGGTGGTCGTCGTCGAGGGCGCCGAGGGCACGGGCGAGTGCCGGGATCAGGTTCACGAGCGTGGGGGGCAGGGCGGTCGGTTCGGTCATGGCTCTCCTCGGTTGTGGGACGGTCAGGGCGATCGGACGTGGTGACCGAGATGCGACGGGTCAGATCCGCCGGTAGAGCTGGGCGGGGCGCCCGACGGTGCCTTCTTCCACGCCGTCGAGCGCTTCGAGGTACGGGAGCATCGTCCGGCGGAACGTGTCCTTCTGGAGTCGGTGTCCGGCGACGGCTTCGTGCAGGAGTCGGAGTCGGCGGATGGTGAAGGTCGCGCCGAGCAGGCCGTAGGGGTCGGGGCGCTCCGCGTAGGTACGTCGGAGCTCGTCGACCGCGAGCCGGGCGATGGCTTCGTGATCGAACGGCAGGTGCGCCTGGCCGTCAGGCAGGTCGAGGATCGCGCCTCGACGCTGACCCGACGGTGGATCGGCGCGAACGGCGGCGAGGTGAACCTCCCCGTCGGGGCCGCGGTCGGCGAGGACTTCGGAAGGGACGACGTCGAGGTGGGCGACCGACACGACCCAGCCGCGCGAGTCACGGTCGGGGTCGTCCATGACCCGCAGTTGGGTGGGGTGCAGCCCGTCGATGGCGCACTTGTCGGCGAGTGTCCGGCGCACCGCGTCGTCGAGACGTTCCCTTCGTTGCACGAACGATCCCGGCAGCGCCCACCGACCTGTCTCGGTGCGGCCGGTGCGGCGCCAGAGCACCATGGAGAGGTGGTCGTCGGCAACAGTGAGCACGGCCACGTCGACAGCGAGCGACGGCCGAGGGAAGTCGGTCAGATCGGTCTTGCTGCTCAAGTCGTTCGCTCCGTTGTCACACCCGACTGGTATGGTTAGAGCGTATCTGATCTAACTCTGGAGGGGAAGCCATGACGACCGACAACGCGAAAGCAACCCGGGGCACCAAGGCACGGGCGATCGGAGCGCTACTGGGCCTGGCCGTTGGCGACGCGGTGGGCACGACCCTCGAGTTCAAACCGCCGGGCACGTTCGAGCCGATCACAGACATGGTGGGCGGCGGCCCGTTCGGGTTGACCCCCGGACAGTGGACCGACGACACGTCGATGGCGATGTGCCTGGCCGAGTCGATCCTCGACACCGGCGAACTCGACGCCGCCGACCAACTGCGCCGGTACGTCAAGTGGCGCCGCGACGGTTACTGGTCCTCGACGGGTCGGTGCTTCGACATCGGAGCGACGACGACTCGGGCCCTGTCGCGTTTCGAACGGGACGCGACGGTGATCGACGCGACGATCGACCACGAACAGGCCGCCAACGGTTCACTGATGCGCCTCGCGTCGGTGCCGGTGCGGTGGTTCAGGGACCCCGCCGAGGCAGCCCAGCTCTCGGCCGAGTCGAGCCGCACGACCCACCCGGCGGCGCGTCCCGTCGACGCCTGCCGCCTCTACGGAGCGATGATCGCTGCGCTGATCGGCGGAGCGGACATCGAGGCGGTGCTCGCTCCGGGCTTCTGGAGCGGCCCGGCGCTGGACCCCGAGGTGGAAGCGGTGGCGCGGGGGTCGTGGCGCGCCAAGGAACCGCCCCAGATCCGTGGCACGGGGTTCGTGGTGGCCGCGTTGGAGGCGGCGATCTGGGCGGTGGCCGGCGCCGAGGACTTCAGGGACGCCGTGTTGCGCGCGGCAAACCTGGGCGACGACGCGGACACCACCGCGGCGATCGCCGGGCAGTTGGCTGGGGCCCGTTGGGGGGTCGACGCCATCCCGGCCGAGTGGCGGGAGAAGGCGACCGCGAGGGATCGAATCACCGCCATCGCTGCCGAGTTGCACGACGCGGCAGCCCCCGCAGTGTCGACCGACGCCGACCTCCCCCGCTGGGAGCACGAAGGAACCGTGCACGCCTGGTGGGCGGCACCGCGGGTTCTGGCCGGCGAGTACCCGGGCCACCCAACCGTCGAGAAGGCGACCCACAAGGTGAACCTGCTCGTGGACCGGGGCATCCGCACCTTCGTCGACCTGACCACCCCGGCCGACAGGCTCACCCCCTACGACGACGTGGTTGCCGCTGTCGCCGCGAACCGTGGCCTCGATCTGGTCCACGTCCACCACCCGATCCCGGACATCAGCGTGCTCTCCGACGGCCGGGGCTACGACGACATCGTCGCGTCGATCACAGCCGGCACCGAGCGTGGTGGCGTCTACGTCCACTGCTGGGGCGGGGTCGGTCGAACGGCGACGGTGATCGGCTGCCTCCTGGTCGATCAGGGCCTCGACGGTGCCGCCGCGCTGGAACGGATAGCGACGCTACGTTCGGGCACCAACAAGGCGGGGCGCAGGGCACCAGAAACCCCCGAGCAGGAGTCGGTGATACGGCGCCGAGGAGAGACGCGATGACAGACGGCTACGACGTGATCGGCGACATCCACGGACACGCGGAGGTGCTCGAACGACTGCTGGGACAACTCGGCTACCGGGAAACCGACGGGGCGTTCCGGCACCCGGTCCGCCAAGCGGTGTTCGTCGGCGACCTGGTCGACCGCGGTCCCGGCCAGCGCCGGGTCCTCGAGGTGGTGCGGTCGATGGTCGAAGCGGGAACGGCGCAGATGACCCTCGGCAACCACGAGTTCAACGCCGTCGCCTGGGCCACACCCCGTGCCGGCGGCGGCCACTGCCGAGTGCACAGCGAGAAGAACCGCGCCCAGCACGCTGCGTTCCTGGAACAGGTGGGAGAGGACTCCGAGGATCACCGCGGGTGGATCGACTGGTTCCGGACACTGCCGCTGTGGCTCGACCTCGGCGGGCTGCGGGTGGTTCACGCCTGCTGGGACCCGGCGAGCATGGCCGTGCTCGGTGGCCCGACCCTGACCGAGGACATGGTCACCTCCGAGAAGGGGTCCGACCTCTACGAGGCGATCGAGATCGTGCTCAAGGGCCCCGAGATCCACCTCGGTGGACGCTGCTACCTCGACAAGGGTGGCCACGAGAGGCGCAACGCCCGCTTCCGCTGGTGGGATCCCGACGCCACGAACCTGGCCAACGGAGCGGAGATCCCCAGCGGGTCGGTGGCATGCGACGGCGGCCCGTTCGGTGAGCTGCCCGAGACGCCGGTGCCGCCGGACCTTCCACGGGCACCCGACGGTCCGCCGGTGCTCTACGGCCACTACTGGCGACGAGGCGGCCCGAGCGTCGACGGCCCCAAGTCGGCCTGCCTCGACTGGAGCGTCGCCAGCGGAGGCCCCCTCGTCGCCTACCGCTGGTCGGGAGAGGACGAGCTCACCGACGAGAACCTGGTCGCGGTCACGGCGCCCGTCAGCCGAGACGACGTTCGTCGCCTGTGATTGAGGGCTGGTCGAGCGAAACAGGTCCTGACCGCGAGCTGGTCGACGATCGCTAGAGCTCCAGCACCAGGCGCAATCCTGCGTCGACCTTGGAAAGCTGAACGTCGGTGACCCTGCCAAGGCGCTCGACCAGTTGCGAGCGGTCGAGGGTGACCAACTGGCTCACGTTCACCACCGATGCCTTCGAGAGGCCCGCCGCCCCCTTGGGCAGGCGGACGTTGCCGGGCGCAGCCGCGAGGGCGAGGTTGGAGGTGATGGCGACTCCAAGCACGGTGTCGATCGCGCTGCGGTTGAACCGGTCAGCCGACTTCCCAGGGGCAGACATCGCCGGGGTCAGGCAAAGGTGCCAGTCATAGCCGCCACAATCAACAACCCACCGACCACCGTGAACCCCCACCAGTAGGGCCCCCAATAGATGTTCTGAGACCGCACAATGTTGTCACCGGCGCGAGTTCGCCTTCCTCCAACGCGCACACCCTCCCGGGCCTGCTTGTCGCCAGCTCCGAGACGCCTCCAGTCGCGCCGGAGACGAAACGATGCCGCTATGTACAGAGCGCCAATCACAAAGAAGGTCGCAGACCACATCTAGTTGCAGCCGTCACTTATGGGCATTGTGGCGAAGTCCAAGAAGTTGGGAGGCGATCCGAACCTATTACCAGCCTGGATGACCTTGAAAGCTGGCCACCCGAGGAAATGGACCCGTCGTCCACGCGTCTCCGCCGTTGCTCTAGCTAGTTCGCAACTGTCCAACCGAGCCCTCGAAGTGCAGCAACCGCGTCGCGCTTGGAGAACACCCAGAAGACGACGCCGGACGTCGAATCCCCTTCGGTCCGCACGCGTATTCCCACCCCCAGCAACCCTCTCCTAACGGTTAGATCTTGGATCTGCGACTTCTGAATGCAGAAGGTCTCGGATCGCAGCTTGATCCGTCCTGTAAGGACGATCCATTCCTTGTCGAACTGCATAAGAGCGTGTGGCCAGGTGGCCGACCAATTCTGGTACCACATTCCCCCTCGAAAGCGCACTGAGTGGTTAGCATCAATCGATGAGAGACAGAGGCAGCGATCGTGAGTGAACCCGTTGACGGGTCGTCTTCTCATCCTTACATTGACAATCAAGACTACAGTGACCCCAATACTCATGTAGAGAATTGCAAAGAGAAGAATGGACACTTCAACCTCCCCAGACAGGGATCCCGAAGGAGCTTCCCACATCGACCCCGGACACATCTCTCCTCATTGGGTGGGGGCCTCCGAGCTGTTGAACAACCACCGGAAGTTGAGGAGCCTTGTGACTCCTCGGCGACCTCGCGGTGGCGCCTAGCGGTCCGACGGTGAGCGAGGCTCACGACCGCTGGCCTCAACGTCGGTTGGTGGGCCACCCGGGGCTCGAAGCCTGGACCAGCGGATCAACAGCCCGGCAGGCACGAGCCGTTGCGTCCCAAAGGTGTCCTGGCCTGCCGTTCTGTTGGACCGCTCATCCCATCCTGTACCTCTGGATCTCGATGATCAGCCCCCCGAGTACCGCCCCGGCGATCTGCGCCACCCAGCTGTCATAGCGCTCCTCTACGAGATGGGCGCGCCCTTCAACGATCGAGTCGCCTGCGCGCTTCGGCAACGACGTCATCGACGATCGACGGCTCTCGCAGCGACCGGATCTCATCGGCTAGCACCGTCGAGCCGTCGTCGAGCGTGAAGAACGGCACTCGCCACGGCAACAACGCCGCCGACGTTCCGCGGGTCACCCCGACTTCACGAACCTGGTACCACGCGATGCGCTTGTTGCGAAGGAGGCCGTAGAGCACCACTTCGCCGTCCCGGAACTCGATCGTCGCCGAACGAAGAGACCGATGCCATAGGACGGCCATGACAAGGTGGAGGCCATCGACCACCGCCAATTGATGTACGCCGACGAGGTCGTATCGCGGGTCACCACCACGCAAGCGGGCCTGATTCACCCCACGACAACAGGACCCAAGGGCGATCGCGATGCTCAACGATATCGAGGACCTCGCTCGCCAACAGTTTCGGCGAGGTGGAATCTCAGAACTGAGGCGGTGCCGGGCATCGCCCTGCTGGTTCAGGGGACGAGGGTGAAGGAGTCGACGTGGGAGGGGCGCACGACGCGGAAGTCACGGTGATTGATGGTGGCGACGGTGTCGATACGGAGCCGCTCAGCAATGGCAACGACCGCTGCATCAACGAAGCCGAGGTCGAGATCGGCGTAGCGGTCGACCAGCTGCCCGGCACGCTGGTAATCGACGGAGTCGAGGGCCTCGATGCGGGGGTCGCCGCCGGTGAGGGCGGCGAGGAACGCTGCCTCTGCGACGGGGCCGACACGGCGGCCGAGCAGCCAGCACACCTCGACGCTCACAGGGGCGGGCACGATGACCGGTCCGTGGTGATGGTCGAGGCAGGCCTGGTGGTGGGCGTCGTCGCGGTCAGCGATGGCGACGAGGGGTCCGGTGTCGACGACGACCGGCGTGTTCACGAATCGAACTCGTCGCGTCGGATCGCCTTGTAGCTCTCCGACAGGGCGCCATCACCCGACGCGGCGACACCCGCGAACGCGAACCGGTGCCCCGTGACAGGTTCGGTCGCGGCGGGTAATGCTTCGGCCAACTCGGCGATCACGGCATCAATGCCGACCCCGCGGCGCGCGGCCTCGGCCTCGATGCGAGCCAGCGTGGCCGGAGAGAGGTCGACGGTGACAGACATGGCGTCAGTGTAGAGCCGGTCCATTGCCCGCGACCCGGCTCGGATCGGGAGGTGGATCGGTGGCGTCCAGCGCGCAGGTGGGCCTGAACCACGCTCGGCTCAGAACTGTCGCGAGTCATGATTCTTGGCAGGGCTGTTGAGTCAGTCCTGCCAAGAATCATGACTCGCGACACAACGGACGCGTCGAAGGCCTCAACAACAAGGTCCGGCTCATCGTCCGACGCGCCTACGGATTCCACAGCCCCGACGCCGCCCTCGCCCTCGTCATGCTCGGCGCCGGCCCCATCAACCTCAGACTGCCCCACGAACGACCAGCCCATCAGGCCGCCGCATGACCCACATGAGGGTCAGGAGAGCCCAAAAAGGGACGCCAGTCACGATGTCGGCCATGTTCGTCAGCACTTCCCGCCCCCAGGGATGCACTCGTTGATGCAGGCAGCAGCGCGCCGGACCACCGACGAGACCTCCGGTGGCTTCGGAGAAGGGCAGTTCAGCTCCTTGAAGACGACGTCTTGGCCGTCAGCGAGGTGGAACACGAGGTGCTCGCGCCCGAAGCCCGCGAAACCGGTACGACCGACCGCCACCTCCACTCCGCGCAACTCCGACCAGGGGTAGCGGCGGGTCCGAACCATCGAACGCGCCGTCACGCCCGACACCTCAACGATGACCAGCGACGATCGCTGACCCCGGACGATCGTGTAGATGCCGAACAGCAGGTACACGGTGCCCGTGACCGGCGAGCCTGCCACGAGCCCCGACAACCCGACCACCACGAAAAACCCACCGAACAGCGCCGCGACGATCTGCGCGACCCGGTTGTCGAAGCGCTGCGGCGCCATCGTTGTCAGCACTGCTCGTCGAGCCAGCCGAAAAGGTTGGTGATGTCGTAGCCAGACGGGATCAGTCGGCCGAAGTAGCTCCAGCTCGCCTGCTCGAGCGCTCCGACGGTGTTTCCGTTGCGGACGAAGCCCGCCCACGGACCGACAAGCTCGTCGAACGCACCGCCGAGGCCGAAGGTCAGGTACGTGAGGCCACCATCGAGCAAGTTCGCTCTGAGCGAGTTCGAGAAGCCCTGCTCGTCGATCCTCTGCTCGGCGCGAACACCGAACGCGCTGGCCGCCGCGTAGCCGCACACCGCGATGCCCCATCCGGGAACCAGACAAGCGCCGACGGCGCCGATCGTCGCGATAGTGCCCCGGTTCCGGTAGATGAACTCGCCGGTGACCTGCGCCGCCTCGCGGATGGTCTCGCCAGCATCGCCGACAGCGTCGCTCACTCCGTCGGGGACGGGGAGTGTCAGATGAACGGTGGAAGTGGGGTGGCCTGAGAGGCTGGGCGACTGCTCGGCCTGGAAGGACATCACTTCATCATCATGACTGACATCGACACACACGACACGACATCTGAGGCGGGCCCGGCCGAGGGGTGGGTGTTGCCGGCGGAGCCGCCGGTGAACCCTCGACCCGAGGAGCTGGCTGAACAGCTCGTCGAACAAGCCCAAGCCGAGGGGGTGGAGCTCGTCGGCCCGGATGGTCTGCTGGGTGATCTCACCAAGCGGGTCCTGGAGGCGAGCTTGGAGGCTGAGATGGACGCACATCTCGGCTACTCGAAGCACGATCCCGCCGGGCGTGATGGCGGCAACTCTCGTAACGGCACCCGAGCGAAGACGGTGATCACCGAGGTCGGCCCGGTCGACATCGACGTCCCGAGGGACCGTGACGGTTCCTTCGAGCCGAAGGTCGTGCGGAAACGCCAACGCCGCCTCGGTGGGGTCGATGAGATGGTGATCTCGCTCACCGCCAAGGGCTTGACCACTGGGGAGGTCCAGGCGCATCTCGCTGAGGTGTACGGCACCGACGTCAGCCGGGAGACGATCTCGGGGACGAAACCCTTACTGGACAAAGGGTTGCGGTTGGTGGGCCACCAGGGGCTCGAACCCTGAACCAGCGGATTAAAAGTCCGGTGCTCTGCCAGTTGAGCTAGTGGCCCGAGGACGGCGTGTGCTTCGGAGCGAGTTCACGATGCCGTCGGGTTCCGATCGTAGGGGCTGGTTGGTCTTCTGGGAGCGTTCGGGTCAGGTGCCGTAGGGACCTCGGCCCACGCGATCGAGTCACGGCCGCGCGGGGTCGAGCATCTCGGCCAACAACCAGCAGTATCGAGCACAGCCCAAAGGTTCGGACCGCTGAGGTACCCGGGCAGGTCGAGCTTCAGTTCGAACTCGCCAAGGCGGCGGGCAATTCCACGCGAAGGTGCGACGGATGATCGGGTCCGCGCAAGACTCGCCCAACGTCCGCGGCCCGGTGGTTGTCATACCCCCTGCGTACCGTTGCCGGCATGACCTACAAGAGCCATTCCCCAATCACGTCGGTCGACGTCATCAAACTGATCCTAGGCCTCGCCCTGTTGGCCTGGGCAGCTTTCGACTGGCAGTCGTACTCGGCAGCCGTGACCGCGACCCTCGGAGCCGGACTCGTGTGGTCGGTATCGGCCGCATCCGACGTGATCGTTTCGCTTCTGGGGTTAGGCCCCCTTGGCCGACTCACCGGGTCACCATCGTGACGCCCAATTCGTCGCTTCACCCGAGCGATGACCACCACGTGACTAGCCACCGCACGACCCTCGACTGAATGGGTTCCGAGGTTGAGACACTCGCCGATCTGATCCCAAACGACCTACGTGTGCTCTGCGTCGGGATCAACCCTGCTCCCCGAAGCGTGGCCGCCGGCCACTACTACCAGGGGCAAACTGGCCAGGCCTTCTTTAGACGACTTGCCTCTGCAGGCATCATCGACCTCCCGGCAACGGGGTACGAGGATGACGCCGCTTTCGCACAGGGCATCGGATTCACGGACATAGTGAAACGACCAACGGCCAGCGCCGACCAGGTCACCAAGGCAGAACTTGCTCATGGTCGCGACAAGCTGCTGGGCAAGCGCGCCGAGCTCGGTTCTCCCGTTGTGATCTTCACCTTCAAGGCGGGGGCCACGGCCATGCTCGGCCCGTTTCAGGGCAACGGGTGGCGCGCCGAGCGGCTCTCCGGAAGTCGAGTCTTCGTGATGCCCGGCCCCTATGAGCAACGACAGAGCCGCGACAGAACTCTCCGCAGCCTCGCAGAACAGCTCTAGCAATGGTCATCACGGGTTGACGTTCCAGAGTCGGCCCAATCGTGCTCAGGTGCCCCGTACAACGAAGACGTTGACCAGCAGAGCTGCGGTTCGCTCCGTCTCAGTGGCTCTGGTGCCCCGCTGTCATGCAGACATCCGAGGTCGGATCCTCGCACAGGGAGTCCGCCCGGCCCGCGTGCATGGACTCGCCGAGCAAGCCTGCCGAGATCACGGACCGCTGGGACGCGGTCCCGATCCTGCCGCCCGTAGCCTCTCGACCGCTGCAAGAAGACGAGGTAGATCCCTCTCGACGGTGATCTCGATGATGACATGGTCGGTGTCGAAGTATCTGTGTGTCAGGTGATCGCGCATCCCTGCCACGTCCGCCCACGGGATGGACGGCTCTTCTGCGAGCAGGTTCGCATCGATGTCCTTCACCGCCTCACCGATCTCGATGAGCCTCACCCTCACGGCATCGAACACCAGGCCGTCTACGAGAGTCCCACGACTTAGGTGTGCCTCGATAGCTCGTGCGGCGAGGACGATGTCCTCCAGGCGTTGGTGATCAGATCTCACAGCGGGACGGCCTCTTCGAGTGCTTCCGAGGCCACAGCCGCCTTCAAGTTGTGAGCGAGCACGAGGTCGACCGGTCGACCCAAGATCCTGCTGAGTTCCCGTTCAGTTCCGATCAGGTCGAGCAGGCTGACGTCGCCATTGGAGTCAACCATCAGATCGACGTCGCTGGAGTCGGTGTCGTCACCGCGGGCCACGCTGCCGAACACCCGGACTCTCGTCATTCCCCTATCGCGGAGCGTGCTGACGATCTCCTCACGACGGTCGCGGAGCAGGCGGCCCATGGGTGTGTCGGGAAGTCGGTCCCGATCGTCGGGCTGAGGTTCGAGCACGATCCGGAGGGTGAGGCCTGCTGCGTCGACCAGCTTGGCCAGCATCGTCAGTCCGGGCTCGCGGCGCCCGTTCTCGTAGGCACTGATCACCGGCTGGGTCACGCCTGCAAGTCGTGCCAATTCGGCTTGTGACAGACCGGCACGTCTGCGTGCATCGCGAAGCAACACCCCCGCTGTTTCCAACATGCACGAATCATATCTGATCGTCTATATGTGGAACCCAGTCGCCCCGGCCGAAGCCCCTCCGAAGGGCCGAGGCTCGACCCGGAAGCGCGTCACCACGCAGTCACTACACCGCGCCGTCAGTCCTGAGACGAGCCGTGACAGTCCACCTGCCCTGACGGGCGGGATGCCATTCGAACGAGGGGTGATCAGAGCTTGAACACGTCATGACCCAGTCGTCATCGACCTTCTGGACGGTGACGACTTCGTCGAGCGCACAGATCGGACAGACCTGTATCGGCGGTTGTGCCACGCGGCCTCCCTTCCATCTCTCCGCGAAACTACGGGATCACGATTGCTGGTGGGCGGGAGCGTCGCAAGGCTCCAGCGCCCGCGAACTGTCAGAGGTCGTTCGCTGGTTCGTCCCGCCCACGACAGCGCCCGATTCGACATCCCCACCATCACCTCAGACGAGAACACCCGGCGCTACGGACACCAGATGGTTCGTCGACAAATCAGCCAACGAGAAGTTCCGATAGTCACCACCGAATGGTGTCAGGGGCGGAGGAGGACCTTGGTGCAGTCGGCGGTTCGGGCGGCCACCATGGCGTAGGCGTCCGCTGCCTGCTCCAGCGGTAGCTCGTGCGTGAAGATGCCGTCGGTTCGCAGCGCGCCCGACTGGACGAGCGGGACCAGGTCGTTCCAGGTCTTGTGGACAGGGGCGAGGGTCATCCGCATCGTCACGCTGCGCAGCAGACCTCCGAGGATCGGCAACGGGTACGGCGCCAGGTCGTGCACACCGATCACCGACACGGTCCCCGTCGGGCGCACGCAGGCCAAGGCGTCGTCGAGGGTGACGTCCAGGGCGACCGCGTCGATGACCGAGTCCACTCCCCTGCCCCCGGTCGCCTCCATGATCGCCTCGACAGTCGGCCCCTCGACTGCCTCCGCGCCCGACTCGACCGCCCTGTCCCGCCGGCCCTTCACCGGATCGACGGCGAACACCCGGCCCGCTCCCGCCGCCACGGCCGACCGGACCGCGCACTGGCCGACAGCACCGAGGCCGATGACGGCGACGGTCCCACCCGGAGGGATGTCGGCCCGCTGTGCGCCTGCCCAGCCGGTGCTCAGGTTGTCGGTCAGCAGCAGCGCCGCCTCGTCGTCGAAACCGTCGGGCACGGCCAGCAACTGGAAGTCAGCCGAGTGCACCGCGACATGCGTCGCCTGCCCGCCCGGCAGGAACCCGGAACCGAACACCTTCGGTCCCTCGTGGCAGGCCACGACCGCCCCGGTCGCGCAACCGTCGCATCGACCACAACCGGCCACCGACGCCGTCAGCACCCGGTCCCCGACCTTGAAGCGCTCGACGTCCGGGCCGGCT
The DNA here is from genome assembly GCA_020439555.1 of Acidimicrobiales bacterium. Lineage (GTDB taxonomy): Bacteria > Actinomycetota > Acidimicrobiia > Acidimicrobiales > Iamiaceae > Aquihabitans. The sequence goes on from JAGQSN010000118.1 coordinate 17,976, forward strand.
TCCACGATGCGACCGACGAACTCGTGACCGACCGGAACCCCGTCACCGACGGGAAGGTCGCCGTCGTAGAAGTGGAGGTCCGACCCGCAGATGCCCGCGGCCTCCACCTCCACCACCACGCCGTCAGCGCCCGGTGGCACCGGGTCCGGCGCGTCCCGAACCGTCACGCTCCGGGGGCCGTCGATGACTACGTGCCGCATGTGATCTCCTTCATCGTTCCGAGGGATGCAGCGGGACGTCCGCTGCGGATGGCTGACGTTCGACCAGATCCGCCACCTCGACTTCACCTCTGGCGAACTCGCCGGTCGCTGCGTCGTAGAGGCGGTACTCCTGGGTGCCTCGGTGGAACGGTTGGGACTCGACGAACACGACCCGCACGTCCCCGGGCTGGAAGTCGCATCGCTTCTGCAACGCCGAGATGAGCCGCTCGCCGTGGAGGTGCCCGTCACCGAAGTTCCAGCCGAGCGACGTCCCCGCCACGAGCTCGCCGTCGAGCACGAGGTAGCCCTCGTGATCGGGTCCGCACGCCTCGGGCACCAGTGTCCAAAGCGCCCGGCCGTGGGTGTGGAACCCCCGGAACGCGTAGCCCATGTGCA
>JAGQSN010000119.1 GCA_020439555.1 Acidimicrobiales bacterium
CCTTGTCCTCCTTGGTGAGGACCAGGGCTTCGATGCGATCGCCCATCGACACGACCTCGGAGGGGTCGACGTCGTTGCGGATCGAAAGCTCGCGGCTCGGAATGACGCCCTCGGACTTGTAGCCGATGTCGAGGAGGACCTCGTCCTTGTCGACCTTCACGACCGAACCTTCGACGATCTGGCCGTCCTCGACCGACACCATCGTGCCGGAGATCGCCTCCTCGAAGCTGACGTCGAGGTCATCCGCGATGATCTGGCGGGGCGTGTAGTCCGACGTCTCGTCGGTCTCGGGCATGGTGGTCGTGGTCTGGTCGGACACGGGTTGGGCTCGTCTCGGATAGGGATAGGCGGACGTGCGCGCGGCTGTGCGCACAGGGAGACGTCAAGCTACCACCCACTTCCCCACCGACTCCAGGTTCGGATCCCGAGGTGCCGGTCGCCGTTCGATCGACGCTCCGGTGCTTCAGTCCGGTCGGTGCGCAATCAGGAGGAACTCCTCGTGGTCGAGGTCCGGCGGGTTCGCCCCGTACTCGCCGGGCCTCACGGACCACAGGCGGTCGACCGAGAGCCCCGCCCGAGTGGCCAGGAGGCGCAGTTCCCGAGGGGTGAAGCAGGTGGTCCAGAGGTCCACCTCGGTCGGGGAACCGGACTCGTCCCGGATCTCGGTCCGCTCGTGGTTCACACCGCGTTCGGCATCGAAGGATCCGTTCTCGGGGTCGAGCCAACGGACCTGGAAGTAGGCGCTGAACGCACTGAGAGCGACCCGACCTCCGGGTCGGACCGCACGGGCGATCCCGTCGAGGACCTCCCCGTCCGGGTCGAGCGGGGTGTCGGGCGAACCGGGGCCCCCGTCCGCCAGACCGAACGCGCCCTGGCAGAGCGATATCGCGGCGTCGAAGGTGCCATCGAAGGCGAGCCGCCTCGCGTCCAGGCGCTCGAACGTCACCCCTTCGGGCGCGTCCCGGCGGGCGATCTCGACGAACCGCTCGCTGATGTCGACCCCGTGGACCCTGATGCCGAGTTCGCCGAGCACACGGGCGTGCCGACCGGGACCGCATCCGACGTCGAGGACGTTCATTCCCGGTTCGAGGCCGAGCGCTTCGACGAGGAAGGCGACCTCCTGTCGGGTTCCCTTCGTGAAGGAGTAGCGAAGGTACGCGGAGCCGAGGTGGTCGGCCAGGTCCTCGAACCAGTGATCGCGTGCCGGGCCTGTCATCGCGTGAGCTTCGCACCCCGTCTCGCTCGGGCTCAACGGGCTTCGACCTCGACGCCTCGCCTCAGGAGCAGACCTCGATCGAGGTCGAATTGATCCGACCTGCAGCGACCGCGATCTGACCGACGCGCTGCTGGATCTCGCGTTGAGTCCGGAGATCCCCCCCGTCGGTCTCGTTCAAACGACCGAACATCCATACGTAGGCGTCCACGTAGGTGTCGATGTCTCGACGAAGCGAACCCGTCGTCGCCGACCGGAGGTCCTCGACCGCTGTGTCCCACTTGGTCCGGTTCGTGTCGATCGCGTCCCGCACCGCTTCGATGTCACCCTCCAGGTTCGCCTTTGCCAGGGCCCGTTCGAGCGGCATGATCCCGAAGGCGCCTCGGCAGTAGTCCATCTTGTCGGTGATCTCGCCGGCGAGTTTGGCGATCTTGTTCTCGTCGTCCTGGGACATCTTCGGTGCTGTCACAGCCGTCTCGTCACCGGAGTTCGAGCCAACGGTCTCCGATGAGGCCGACGAGGTGGCGGTGTCGTCGGAGTCCTTCGTCGTACCGAGGAAGAAGAAGCCGAACACTCCGACCACGACGATCGCCAACACGACGATCGCCACGACCGCGGCCGGCGAGAACTTCTTCGCCGGACCGGGCGGGGGTGTCATCGGCTGTTGAACGCCCCACGGTGAGGGTCCTCCGGGGCCGAAACCTCCTCCCGGCGGCGGGGGCACCGTCGGTGGCGGCACCCAGCCGGCAGGCGATTGGGTGGGTGTCGCAGACCAACCGGGTGGTTGCGCCGGTGGCGAGGGCCATCCTGTAGAACCGGTCTCCGCGTTGCCCGCCGGCGCAGGCGGCGGTGGTGGAGGTGTGGGTTGCCCCGCCGGGGTCGCGGTTGCCGGACCAGGCGGAAGGATCTGACCTGGCGAAGCCCAACCATCGGTCGCAGCTCCGGGTGGCATGGGTCCCGCGGCGTCGTGAGCCTTCAGGAGGGCGACCTGTTCGGGCGTGAGGAACGAGCTCGGTCCGACGTCGAGGCCGCCGGCTCGTGCCCGATCGACGAGGTCGCTCGAGCGGACGCCGAGTTGAAGTGCAAGTTCGTAGAGGAACATCTGTGCTCCGAGGAGGGGATCTGACGTTCAGATCGGCCCGAGCAGGCGGGAATGAACGATTCAGGTCCACTGCTCGCGCATGACGACGGACGCATGAGGTGCCGTGAGGTCCGACGACGCGGGGTCGACGCGGTAGCCCTGCGGGTGGTCGAAGCCGCCGAGGGCCTCCGGGTCTCGTTCACCGGTCTCGGCGAGCCAGCGGACGATGCTCCCCTTCAGGAGCTTGTTCCAATGCGAGACGGTCCGTCCGTCCCGGTCCAGGAAGGTGACGGTGACCCGGCGGCGCGGTTCGAGCCTGTTCCAGTCGATCGCAGCGGCGTGCTCCTTGGGAAGGAGGTCCCAGACGACCGCACGCCGCACCCGCTCTTCGAGGGCGTCGGTGACGAACGGCCGCCACCAGGTCGACATTTTGCCGAGACCGGCCAGGGACGCGGACATCTTGAGCCGGTACTCGGGAATGAGGTCCTTCGGTGCGACGAGCCCCCACAAGCCCGACACGACGAGGACGTTCGAGTTGAAGCGACGAAGTGCAGTCCCGCTCAACGACGACGGATCGAGCTCCTTGTAGAGAACGCCCGTGTAGCGCTGAGCGGCGGGGCGCGTCGGCGAGGTCCGTACGGGAGAGTCGTCGCCCAGAGCGTCGAGAACGGAGAGTCGACGATCATCGAGCTCGGCCACCGCCATGGCCCCTGGCTGCCACGGCGGCTCCTCACCTCCCTGCGACTTGCCTTCCGAGGGCGGGATGAGGATCAACGTGCGACCGGCCACGCCTCCGGACCATAACGGGGTCGGCTCGGGGGTCCGGACCGCCGGGCCTTACGCTTCGCCCATGGCCACCTCGAAGACCGACCCACTGCCGACCGGCGAGGAGAAGGTGACGGCGGTGCGGGAGATGTTCGACACGATCGCGCCCCGCTACGACCTGGTGAACCGCGTGATGACGTTCAGGATGGACGTCGGCTGGCGGAAGAAGACCATCGCGGACCTCGGCCTACCGGCCGGTTCGACGGTGCTGGACCTGGCCGCCGGAACCGGCGATCTGTGCCGGATGCTCCAGGAGGCGCGACTCAGGCCGGTCGGGATCGACATGTCATACGGGATGCTGGCAGCCGCCGCGACGACCGCACCACTGGTCCAGGGGGATGCCCTGCGCCTCCCCGTTCCCGACGGGTCCGTCGACGGCGTGACGTGCGGTTTCGCGTTGCGCAACTTCAGGGAGCTCGGTGGGTTCTTCGACGAACTCGCCCGGGTCGTGAGGCCTGCCGGGCGTATCGCGCTGCTGGAGGTGGCCGAGCCACGGAACCCGGTGCTGCGCTTCGGGCACGGCATCTACTTCGGGCGGGTCGTGCCGCTCATCGGCGGGCTGCTGAGCGACCGCGCGGCTTACCAGTACCTACCGAAGTCCGTCGCCTACCTGCCCGAACCGGACGAGATGCTGTCGATGCTCGCCGATGCGGACTTCGAATCGGTCGAACGCAGGCTGCTCTCGGCAGGTATCTCACAGCTAGTCACCGCAACCCGTCGATGAACGGTCCTTCGCCGGCTCTCGTCGCCAGGACCAGGCGCCTGGATCGTGACGTCGACCCCTTGGCGGTTGCGGGCGCACGGGGTTTCCTCTTCAGCCGCAACCGCATCGGGTTCGCGGGCCGGGGTGAGGCCGTCCGCTTCGACCGTTCTGCGTCGCTCGAAGGTATCCGGTCGATCGTCGTCGACGACGAAGTCCGGCATCCGGGCACCGGTCCCGTCGGTTTCACGGCCTTGCCATTCCTACCGGGCGCCGACTCGGATGTCGTGGTACCCGAGCTCGTCGTCGGCCGGGACGCCGACGGGACGCGGTGGGCGACGACGGTGACGCCCGAGGGCGCCGACAGCGGTGATGATCCGGTCCGCTCGGTCGATGAACTGCTCGAGCGACCGACCGACGATCCACGACCGGCGGGACCCGGCGCTTTCACGGTGAGTTCCTCTCGACCGCCCGAGGACTGGACCGACGCCGTAGCCGACGCGACCGCGCGTATCCGCGCCGGCGAGTTGGACAAGGTCGTGCTGGCCCGCGAGGTGGTGGTGACCGCCGATGCACCCATCCCCGTCGACACCGTCATGGCGAGACTCGCTGCGACCTACCCGGACTGCTTCCTGTACATGGTCGACGGCTTCTGCGGGGCCAGCCCGGAACTTCTCGTCGGCCGCTCCGGTGACGTCGTACGAGCCCAACCGATGGCCGGAACAGCGCCACGGCGAGGGGACCCGACCGCCGATTCGAGGTTGGCAGCGAACCTGCTGGCGTCGACGACCTACCGCCACGAGCACCAGGTGACCATCGACGCCGTTCATGACGGACTCCTGGCGTTCAGTTCCTACGTCGACTACGAGCCCGAACCGTCGGTGGTTGCGTTGGCCAACGTCCAGCATCTGGCGACCAACGTCGAAGGACGTCTGTCGCACCCTCCGGCGTCGATCCTCGAACTGGTGGACGCGTTGCACCCGACACCCGCCGTGTGCGGCCGCCCCCGCGACGCTGCCCTCGCCGTGATCGAAGCGCTCGAAGGCCTCGACCGTGGGCGCTACGCGGGTGCCGTCGGTTGGATGGATGCCGAAGGCAACGGACAGTTCGCAGTGGCGATCAGGGGGGCATCTTTCGACGGTGCCGTCGCCCGGGTCATCGCCGGGAACGGTCTCGTCGGGGACTCGGACCCGATGACCGAACTGGCCGAAACGAGGGCAAAGCTCCAGGCGATGCTCGGCGCGATCGTCCGGCCGTAGCTGCCCTCACCCCCTGGCGGCGGCCTCGACCGCCTCCGAGACTGCGGCGTTGAGCGCGTCGTGTGTGGACACGTTGGCGCGCCGGTCCGTCCTGACGAGGATCAGGCGGGGTTCGGCCTTCGATCGGGGCCGGGTCAGCTCTTCGACGAGACCGCTGACGGAGGTGACCTCTGTCGAGCCGATCCCGTGGGCCGAGGCGAGCGTCAAGAGGTCGACTCCATGAGGGGTGCCGAACAGCTGCTCGAAGCGGGGGGTGTCGAGCGCGGCGGCCTGCGGGAGGAAGGAGAAGATCCCGCCGCCGTCGTTGTCGACGACGACGACGGTCAGGTCGACGTCCCGGGTGGCGAGCCCCAGCAGCGCGTTCGTGTCGTGCAGGAAAGCGACGTCACCCACCAGGGCGACGGTCTGGTCACCTCGGCTCCGCGACGCGAGCGCGACACCTATCGCGGTCGAGACGACACCGTCGATTCCGTTCGCCCCGCGGTTCGACAGCACGTTCGCGTTCGTCGGGCCACCGAACCACTCGACGTCACGGATGGGCATCGACGAGGAGACGACGAGGTTCGTCCCGCCGCGCAGCGCACCGCACACCGCACGTGCGACGCCAGGTTCGGAAAGGCCACCCGCTGCCGACAGGTGTCGCTCCACGGCTTCGGACGCCGCTCGCTCGGCACCATCCCACGCGTTGCCCCACTCCTGGGATGGTTCCGCCGTGAGTACGCAGGCGAGTGCTCGCAGGACCGCCGCCGGCGAAGCGTGCACGACGAGTTCGGCCGTTCGGTCGGCGTCGAACCATCGTCCGTCCCCCTGCACCGCGACCTGACGAGCGCCGGAACCCGCTAGCCAGGCACCGAGCACCTTCGACGCCGGCGGTTCTCCCACGCGGAGCACCACGTCGGGGCGGAGGTTCCGTGCAGCGGCTTCGTTGCGCAGGATCGGGTCCGCGTGCAGCACGACACCGTGGTCCAGTCCTCGACACCCCGAACGCGCATCGGCCAGGATCGGCCACCCGGTGGCGGCGGCGAGGGCGGCGACGTCCTCGCCGGGTCCGCACCCGGCGCCGACGACGATCACCCCTCGGGCCGTGTCGAGGAGCTCGGCCACCCGTTCCACCCCTACGCGGTCGAGCGACGTCCGTGTGCTCGGCGAGCCGTGCCACGGGCTCGCTCCGGTACGTCCGACAGGAACATCCGCGGGTTTCCCGACGAGCGGTTCACGGAACGCAAGGTTCAGGTGCACCGGACCGGGACCCGCAGATGACGAGGCGGCCTCGAACACGGATCTCGACGCGATCGACCGCCAGGCGTGAGACGTCTCGGCAGCGGGCGGCCCCGGTTCGTGGAACCAGCGAACGGAGGCGCCGTACAACTTCGTCTGGTCCACCGTCTGTGGCGCGCCGACGCCTTGGAGTTCCGGTGGGCGGTCCGCGGTCGCCACGACCAGCGGGACACAGGACTGGTGGGCCTCGACGACGGCGGGGTGCAACTCGACCGCCGCGGTGCCGCTGGTGGTGAGGACGACCGCGGGACGACCGGTCGCCAGCCCGAGTCCGAGCGCGATGAATCCTGCCGCCCGTTCGTCGTGATGGACGTGCACCGCCAACTCGGGTCGCTCGGCGATCGCCAAGGCCAGAGGCGTCGAACGGGAGCCCGGCGACACGACGGCGTCGGTCACCCCGCAACGCAGCCACTCGTCGACGAGCGTGGCGCAGAACGTCGCGTTGAGGACCCCGGTGTCGACTCGATGATCGGGCATCGGGCTGCCGTCCAGTTCTGTCTCGCGCCCCGGCGAAGGTTCTGGTCGAGGAGCTGGTCGATCGGACACGTCACCATCTGAGCAGGCCGAACGCCCTCACCGACAACAGCGGTCCCTTCGGCCGGCGAGCCGTCTGCGACCATTGCCGGGTGGACGCCGAGCACCTGAGACTCCCGTCGACCGTCGTCGCCGGCGGTTCCGGGGATCTTGCATCGATCGTGCTGCTCCACGGCTTCACCCAGACGGGCGCCAGTTGGATGCCCCTGCTGGAGGGCCTGAGGGGGTTGGGCCGCCGCGTCGTGACCGTCGACCTGCCCGGTCACGGTTCGTCGGACCCTGCCCTTGACAGTTCGGACCTGGCGACTGCGGCGTCCCTCGTCGCGGCGACCGCCGGTCGGGCCGTCTACGTCGGCTACTCGATGGGAGGCCGGGTGGCTCTGCGGCTCGCACTCGATCGACCGGAAGAGGTGGAGGCACTGGTTCTCATCGGTGCGACCGCCGGGATCGTCGACACCGACGAGCGGCGAGCGCGTCAGTCATCGGACAGTGCGCTCGCCGAACGCATCGAGGCGATCGGCGCTGGGAGATTCGTCGACGAGTGGCTCACCGGACCGCTTTTCCGAGGTCTGGAGCCGACCCCCTCCGACCTCGCAGGCCGCAAGGCCAACCGGCCCGAAGGCCTGGCAGCGTCTCTGCGCAACGCCGGCACGTCGACCATGGACCCACCCTGGTGGGACTCACTCACCGCGATCGAGATGCCGGTCCTGGTCCTCAACGGACAGCGCGATCCGAAGTTCGCCCAGCTCGGCGCGCGGCTCGTCGAGACGATCGGGACCAACGCCGTCCGAGTCGAGATCCCCGGCGCCGGACACGCCGCCCATCTGGAGGCTCCGAGTGAGACCTGCGCAGCGATCGGAGCTTGGCTCGCCGGCCTCGGGTGAGCATGCGGCGGCCGCCGTGGCTCAGAGAACTATCGCCAGCCCGATCGTGAAGAGGGTCCCGAAGACGAGTTGCACCTGCCCCGTGGCGGCGAGAACCGGGATCAGGTCCGCACCCTTCGCGCCCGCGAGGACCTTGGTCACCGGCCTCGAAGCGAGAAGGATCGCCGGCAGGGCGACTGCGGCCACCAGTCGCCCGCTGAGACCGGCGACGAACGGGACGCACACGAACGGCAATGCCATGCACGCCGTGTAGAGCCACCGCGTCCGCCGCTCACCCAGCCGCACGGCGAGGGTCGTCTTCCCCACCGCCGTGTCCCCTGGAATGTCGCGCAGGTTGTTGACGACCAGCAGTGCCGTGGCCAACAGACCAACCGGCACCGACGCGGCGAGACCGAGACCGTCGACCGCGCCGGTCTGGACGTAGGTCGACCCGGCGGTCGCCACCACACCGAAGAACACGAAGACGAAAAGCTCACCGAAGCCCGCGTAGCCGTATGGCCTCGGTCCGCCGGTGTAGAACCACCCGGCTGCTATCGCCAGGGCCCCGACCACGAACAGTTCCGGTCCCACCGCGAGCGCCAAGGCAGTTCCCACGAGGCCGGCGACGGCGAACGACAGGATCGCAGCGCGCTTGACCGAACCAGGTGAAGCGAGACCCTGACCGACGAGCCTCACCGGTCCCACCCGCTTGTCCTCCGCGTCGGTGCCGCGGACACCGTCGCTGTAGTCGTTCGAATAGTTGGTGGCCACCTGAAGGGCAAGAGCCACGACCATGGCGGCGACGGCCCGCCACCAGATCAGCCCACCTGGCACCTTGTCGACCGCGCAGGCCGTACCGACCGCGACGGGGACGATCGCGGCCGGAAGGGTCCGCGGGCGTGCACCAGCCACCCAGATGTTCACGACCGTCGCTCCACGGCGTCCGATTCTGCTCCGCTCGGGGCGGCCGACCCGAACTGCGTGCAAGTCTTGGCACGTGTCGAGTTCGCAACGGATCCTCGTACCGCTCGGTCGCTGTGTTCTGCGTACGATCCGGTCGACCAGCGCGTGAGAAGGCTCGTCGCGCTCGACCTGCCCGGCGGGCCGGACTTCGTCTTCGCTTTGCGGCGGGCATGGGACGACGGTGACGCCGTGGTCCCGGTGGACCAACGCATGCCAGCCCCGGAGCGACGGAGACTGCTCGAGGTGGTCCGACCCCACGCGATCGTCGGCCCAGGTGGGGATTCGACCGGCGCGGACACCGCCGCGCCCACGATGGACGAGGGCGACGCGCTGGTGATCGCTACCAGCGGGACCACCGGCTCCCCGAAGGCGATCGTGCACACCCACTCCGCCCTTCTCGCTCATGCCCAGGCGGTCGGTGAGCACCTTGAGATAGACGCGACCAGGGACCGCTGGCTGGCGTGTCTCCCGCTCGCCCACATCGGTGGGCTCGGAGTCGTGATCAGGTCGTTGTTGACCGCAACACCGTGCGACGTACTCGGCGGCTTCGACGCGGCGACCGTCGGTGCCGCCCCCGAAGCGCTCGGTTCCACGTTGGTGTCGTTGGTCCCCACGGCGCTGGACCGCATCGACGCGACGAGGTTCCGGCGCGTCGTGTTGGGAGGTTCGGCAGACCCCGCGTCCGACCGACCTTCGAACGTCGTGGCCACCTACGGTTCGACCGAGACCGGTGGGGGAATCGTCTACGGCGACACCGCCCTACCTGGGGTGGAGGTTCGGGTCGGCACCGATGACGTGATCGAGGTGAGGGGCCCGACGCTCACCAGGGGTCGCCGCCAGGAGGACGGCCGGGTCGTCCCTGTGACCGACGATCAGGGTTGGTTCCGCACCGGCGACGTCGGACGGATGCTGGACCCGGCCCGACGTGGTGGATCGCAACGGCTGGAGGTCCTCGGACGGGTCGACGACCTGATCATCACCGGCGGTCAGAACGTCTGGCCCACTCCGGTCGAGGTCGTGCTCGGGATGCATCGCTCGATCCAGGAGGTGGCGGTGTACGGACGCCCTGACCCCGAGTGGGGACAGGTCGTCGTCGCCGAAGTGGTCCTGCGACCGGACGCTCCACGACCATCCCTGGAGGAACTGCGGGACTTCGTGCGCGCGGAACTGCCCGCCTACGCCGCCCCCAAGGCAGTCGAGTTCCGAACGGCACTCCCCCGCACGGCCCTCGGCAAGGTCCGGCGGACGGCCCTCGGGGACGGACGCGGGCGGCCACCCAGTGCCGGGCCGGGCGACCGGTAGAACTTCCGCGTCGAGGCGCAGCACGGCCGTCACATGGCGCGAGCAGCAATCCCGTGCGGGCCGGCGGCTCAGTACGGGTTCGAGATGTAGTCGTGCATCGCTCGGGCTTCGTGCTCCAGCACCGAGATCCGGGACTTCACTACGTCGCCGATGCTGACGAGTCCGCTGATCGCGCCGTCGACGACGACCGGTATGTGACGCACCCTTCGATCGGTCATCGTCGTCATCAACGACTCGACCGTGTCATCGGGCGTGCATGTACACAGTTCCCCGGTCGTCATCACCTCCACCGCGGTCCGACTCAGCGCCGCGGCACCTTCACGGGCGAGCGCCCGGACCACATCACGCTCGGAGACGATGCCGTCGAGTCTGACGCCGTCCGAGGAGACCACGACCGCGCCGATCCGCTTCTCGTCGAGCAGAGCGATGACGTCTCGAAGGGACATACCCGGCGCCGCTGTCACCACGTCGGAGCCCTTCTCCTGCAGAACAATCTGGACCTGCATCGGAGCACCTCCTGTCGAGGGATCCCTCCATGCAACCACACGGGCGTCGAGCGTGGGCGGACGACATCAGATCGTCATCGCACCGCCGCTCGACGCCCGCTGCGGGCGGTCAGCGGAGTCCGAGCTTGCGGGAGCAGGCGGGCCAGGCACCCCATCCCTGAGCAGCACGGAGACGTTCACCCATGGCGATCTGGGTCTCCCGGCTGTGCTGGTGCGGTAGTCCCGTGCCGCCGACCGCGTGCCACGAGGAGGCCGAGAACTGCAGCCCGCCGTAGTAGCCGTTACCCGTGTTGATGGCCCAGTTGCCACCCGCCTCGCACTGCGCGAGGGCGTCCCAGACACTTCCGGCGGGAACCGCGGGAGCTGCCGCAGCTTGTCGTGCCGCCTGTTCGCGAGCGGCCTGTTCACGCGCCGCCTGCTCGACCGCGGCAGCAGTCTGCTGCCGAGCGACCTCCGCCTCGTGCTCAGCCAGGCCACGGTAGAAGGCCTCGGCGAGCTTCGCGTCGGCAGCGGCCTTCGCCGCCTTCGCGGCCGCAGCCTTCTCGACGGCCTTCTTCGCGGCACGTTGGCGACGTGCGATCTCCGCGCGCTGCGCCTGCGCAGCCCGGGCTGCGGCGTCCTGAACCGCTTCAGCTTCAGTGCTGGCCACCTGTGCAGCCGTGCGACCGATCGCCTCGGCGCTGCCGGACGGAGCCTTGGAGTCGTCGCCCTGCGCGGCGACCATCGGGACGCTGAGTGCCAGAGCGGCGATGATCAGGGTGGCGACGCCGGCCACCAGCGGCCGGCGGGTGACGGCACGTCGGATCGACGGGCCGTCGACGGTACTCGGAGGTTGGTCCGCACCAGTTGCGGACGCGCGGCGGTTCTTCACGGGTGGTTCTCCTCGTCGAGGGACTCGGCGGGCACGCCCTCCGCGCGCCCGTTGCGGCGCACAGTGTTACATACTCGCCCGTTTTTCGTAACCCAAACGTCATGTGCTTTGGGTCACGTCGCTATCGGCGACGGAGATATTCCCTGGTCAACTCACCTATCTGGCTACCAGGTCCCTCGGTGGATCACCTCGTCGAGCGTCCGTCTGGGGCGCCCAGCGGACCTCCCCCGCACCGCGGTCGACGTGTCGGGGTGGCCCACGGCGATCGTCGCCACGAGACGACGATCGGACGGGACACCGAACCTCTCGGCCACCGCGCGCTCGTGACCGAACGCACCGAAGAGACACGCACCCAGCCCGACGTCGACGACGCCGAGCAGGAGGTTCTCTATCGCGGCACCGGCGTCCACCCACCAATACGGCACCGGCCACGAGTCGGTGCCCACGCCCAGTCCGGTCTCGGCCTTGTCGTCCTCGGCGTAGCGCTCGACGTAACCGTCAGGACTCACGGCGACGAGAATCAGAACGGGTGCGATCAACAATCCCTGCCAGCGGAAGGTCCGCCGACGCTCCTCCGGAAGCGTGACGTCCCAGTACGCATCCACCTGCTCGGGACCTTCGAGGACGAGGAGATCGACGGCCTGACTGTTTCCTGCCGACGGAGCGCGGCGGGCCAGGTCGCAAAGTCCGTCGACCAGGTCACGTCCGACTGCATCGGGGACAAATGAGCGCACCATCCGGCGAGCGCGGATGGTGTCGGTCAACTCCACTTCGGCTGACAGCCCCGAGCCGGTCGGCCGGCCGAAGGTCAGGCCAGCTTGACGAGGTCGTCGGCCATCGCCCAGCCGAAGGCGATCAGCGCATCGCCGCGGATCGTATCGATCTTGGCGAAGAAGTCGTTGAAGCCGGCCTCGATCTTTTCGGGCTTCAGGGACTCGTGGTCGAGGACCTCGGGGTAGGAGTCGTCTCCGGTGACGACGAACGCGTGCTCGTCGTAGCG
>JAGQSN010000120.1 GCA_020439555.1 Acidimicrobiales bacterium
ACGATGGAGATCGGTACCTTCGTGCCGTCCGCGGCCTCGGCCCACTCGAGTGCGGACGAGTAGGCCGAGGCGTCGAACCCGTCGAGTACCGGAAGCTGCTTGCGCAGCACGCGCTCTCCGGTCACCAGGTCCTCGTCGAAGACCGACGGGGGCGTCGTCAAGGACTGGTACGTCAGTCGATACACGTCCACGTCGAAGCTCGGGTTGTCACCGGGTCCGACGGTGGCGACGTCCTCATCGAAGTGCAGAAGACCGGACGTGCCCGTCACCGGGTCGACCCGCCAGAGAGCGGTGCGCCCATCCTTCCGGCCGTGGACGACGAGATGTCGCGCGAACGCGTCGACCCCGACGATCCTCGTACCGGGCCGGTGTGGCAGCACGCACTCCCAGTCCGCCCGCGGGGAGGTCGTCGTACCGTCCACGGGAGCTCGCCAGAGCGCGAAGTCCACGGCACCGGCGTGGTTCGATACGACCATCAACCCGGTGGGGTGGTGGGCGACCGAGTACTCCACTCCGTGTTCGCGGGGAGCCACCACGACCGGTTCGGTCGACGGGTCGTGTGCGTCGAGGAGCCAGGACTCGCTGGTGACCGCACTGTCGCTGGACACGACCACGACGGCCCGTGACCGTGACGGGGCGACGGACACGTGGAAGCGTTCGTCTTCGTCTCGGAATACCTCGACGTCGTCGGCAGGATCGGTACCGACGACGTGGCGCAGTACCCGGTTCGGTCGGTAGGCGTCGTCCTGGAGGGTGTACCAGCAGGTCCCGGAGTCCGCGGCCCAGGCGAACCCGTAGGAGACGCCGCCGATCGACTCGGTCGAGTCCTGGCCGGTTCGCAGGTCACGGAAGCGCAGGTCGTGATGTTCGTCGCCGTCGAAGTCCAGCGCGTATGCGAGCCAGTTGCCGTCGGGGCTGACGTCGAGGACCCCGATACCGAGGTAGCTGCCGTCGGTCACCAGTTCGTTCGGGTCGAGGACGACCTGCTCGGGTCCGGTCGGCGCTGTCCCGGTGCCGTCGTCGCGGCGTCTCACGTGGATCGGATAGGAGAGCCCCGTCCCTGTACGACGCTGGTACCACCAGTCACCGTCGCGTACCGGGACGGAGGTGTCGTCCTCCTGGGTCCGGCGACGGATCTCCTCGAAGATCTCGGCGCGCAGCGGAGCCAGGGGAGCGGTGACTCGTTCGGTCCAGGCGTTCTCGGCCTCGAGATGGGGGATCGTGGAAGGGTCGTCGGGGTCGCGCAGCCAGGCGTAGTCGTCGACGAGCACCCTGCCGTGGAAGGTTCGTCGTTCCGGTCGTCGTTCGGGACGTGGCGGTGCCACCGCTCCTTCGGATGGTTGATCGGTCGACACGTCGGGCTCCTCGGTCACGCAGCGTCAGCGAGGCTACGACCCCGGTCGTCGGCACCCGCCCCTACGCTGCCGCCATGGCCATCTACGCACTCGGCGACCAGGTGCCGGACATTCATCCGGACGCGTACATCTCTGCAGAGGCTGTCGTCATCGGTTCGGTGACGATCGGACCGGAGTCGTCGGTCTGGCCGGGCGCCGTACTGCGCGGGGACGACGGGCTGATCACCGTCGGTGCGCGCACGTCCATCCAGGATGGCGCGGTCCTGCACACGACTCCCTTCACACCGACCACGGTCGGCGACGAGTGCGTCATCGGACACCTCGCCCACCTCGAAGGGTGCACGGTTCACGACGGCGCGCTCGTCGGGTCGGGTTCGATCGTCCTGCACAACGCCGTGGTCGAGAGCGGCGCCCTCGTCGGGGCCGGCGCGGTCGTGTCGGGTGGGACGGTCGTCCCCTCCGCGGCGATGGCCCTGGGCGTACCGGCAGTGATCAAGCCCGATCGGGTCACCCCTGAGATGATCAGCCTCGGAATGCTCAGCTACGTCGAACGCGGCAAGCGCTACGCACGCGAACTACGTCGACTGGACTGAGGGGGCGTCTCTGGACGCTCCTCAGCTGAGCGTCCTGTCCGGTGTCCTGACGTCCGTCACCACGGGGTCGAGGTCCAAGAGGTCACCGGGCGGCGCTGCGGCCGGCAGCGCTGGCTCGGGCCCGGTCTCGTAGAGCGTCACCGCCGCCCTTCCGCTGCGGTCCCTGGCCCACCGGGCGACGACGTCGTCGTCGGAAAGAATCACGACCTGGGTCGCCGCGCTGGCCCGTTCGAGTTGGTCGAGCAGATCGAGTCGTTGCACCGCGGGCACCTCCCGCAGGGCGTCGTCGACGAACACGGGGACCGACTCCTCGTGATCCTGGAGATGCGTGGTGCGACCGAGTCGGGCCGTGAGCCGATGCTCGATGGACCCGGCCGAGGCGCCCAGGCCGTTGAGGCGCTGCTCGAGCTCTGCGACGGTCGTCTTCGCCACTTCGATCCGCTGCCGCGCGGCGGGGACGTCGACCGAACCGGCGGCCGCCACCAACTCGGCGATCTCACGACGGCGGGCGTCGAGCATCGCCGGATCGGTCGGAGCAGCCGTCGGGTCCGGACTCCCGCTCCAGGAGGGACGGACCGTGGCACGCAGGTGGTCCACGATCTTCTCGATCTCATGGCGGAGCTGGGCCGGGTCGCGCTCCTCGTCGGTGCCGCGGTCGCGGGCGGATGCGACAGCGCCGATCGCCCGCTCCAGCCGGCTCTCGATCGAACCGTCGGTGAAGCCGAGACGCTTCAGGAGTTCGTCGAGGTTCCTGCTCGCCTCCACTTCCCGTTGTTCCATCTGCGCAAGGCGCTTCGCCTTCCGGGCGACCTCGCCGGCTCGAATGCGCCTACGGAGCTGGGTGGCGAGCTCAGCGGGGTCGAGAGCAGCGCCGCTGGCGGGGGTGAACCCGTACGGCTCCAGACCTCCCGTCAACGCCGCGCGGGCAGCGTCCTCGGCCTTCGCGGCGGCGTCACAGAACGTCCGCACCTCTTCGATGCGACGGGCACGCACCTTCGGGTCGAGGGCCTCGGCATGGGAGCGGACCGCATCGGCCCGGGCAGTGAGGTCGTCCGGGGTGACAGCGCCCGCGATCTCGTCCCAAGCGACCTGGGCCGCGGCACGTCGCTTCGCAACCCCTTCGAACCGCTTCCGTTCGGCGCCGTCGGTCAGGTCGGCCAACCGCCGGAGATGGAGTCCGAGCCACGAGTCGGCGTCAGCCTGCCGCAGAGCCTGTTCCTCCACGAGTTCGGCAGCCCCCAGACGTCGCCTCGGCACGACGACGGTGACCGCCATGATCACCGTCGCTGCAACGAACGCCAGCAAGCCCAACAACGGGCTCACGGCCTGGAGGAGGAGCAGACCCAGCGTGGCTGTCACCGCGGTGCCGAGAAGGCCGGCCAACTGGAGTCTCTCGACCTCCCGTCGGCAGCGGACCACCTCGACGTGAGCGGCCTCGATGGCGTCCTCCGCTTCGGCAGCGGCAGCGGGGTGGTCGGAACTGCCGGAGAGCGCGGCGTACGCGTCGTTCGCCGCCTCCAGTTCGTGGTGAACCGACCACAGGCGGCCCTGGTCGATCGCCGCGAACGCGCCGACGAGCGGATCCTCGGGCTCGTGCGGCGGTTGGCTCACCAGGTCCAGTTCAGCGGCCGCGGCGACGTGAAGTTCGTTCGCCGCCTTCCACGCCTCGTAGCGCTTCTCGAAATCCGCCGGCAGGTCCGCCGGCGTGCCGGCGACACGGTCGAGGTCGGCCTGCGAAACCGCAGGGAGCGGACCCAGGCCCGAGCGCAGTTCGGCCGCGTTGGCTGCCAGACCGGCCCACGCTTCGCCGGCGCTCCGCAGAGCCTCCACGGCGTCGAGGATGCGCCGATCGGTGCGTTCCCGGTCAGGCTGCTCCGCCAGGTTCAGGTCGGCGCGCAGCTCGTCGAGTCGTTTCCGCTGTTGGACCCATGCCCAGCGAGCGGCATCGTCGTCGTAGGAAGCGATGCGCTCGGTGAGGGTTGCCAACTGATGGCGCAGTTCTGCCACCGCGGCCGCCCGGTCCTCGAGCTCGGCCAGCTCCTCGCCCCGGCGTTCGAGCTGTTGCCGAGCGTCGTCGAGGGCCGCACGGATCTCCTCGGCGGGAACAGCGGAACCGATCCCGAGGTCCGAACCGGTGCAGGTGAGCAGGCGACTCACCGCGACCGGATCCTGCCCGAGCACCTCGTGGGGCGACGGCGCCCTCGAACCGTCGTGCGCGTAGGTGGCACCCGTGCGGTCCGCGTAGACCTTGCGGCCCTGGGCGTCCAGGTAGACGATCGAGGCGTTCGGGAGGCGACCGGTCAGGGCGTCGACGAGGGTGCGGATCAGGTCCTGTCGTTCCACTTCCGACAGGCCCGAGAAAACCGTCACCCCGGATCCGAAGCGGACCCGCTCGTCCTCACCGGGGCCGTAGAGCACGAGTTGTTCTATGCGCACGCTGCGATCCTCCGGAAAGGGTCCGAATAGGTCTTTCGGCTCTGTTGTCGGCAACCGGGGCCGACGACTTGAGCGAGCCGCTCGCTGCGATAGGTCAACCGCTCGCCAGCCACGTCATGGACGGCAGGTTGCGTAGGACGGCGAACGCGGTCGCCGCGACCAGGAACGTGGGCAGCAGCCATCGAGGAGCGACCGGGCGCTGGTCGTCACCACTGCTGGAGCGGACGAGCCACGACACCCAGGCGATGGCCAGGAACGGGAGCGAGGCCACGAACAGCACGTTGTGGTCCGCGGCGCCCGCCAGGTCGCCGTGCACGAGATCCTGTACCGCTCTGAGGCTGCCGCAGAACGGACAGTCGAGTCCGGTCACGGCTTTGAGTGGACAGAGAGGTACGTGATTCGACTCCGGGTTGGCCATCGCGACGAGACCTGCGGCTGTCAGCGTCCCGAGCCCGACGAGCAGAGGACGTCGCACACCCGCGGAGGCGGGGAGCGCTGCAGCGGTCCGCCGGGGTGGGGACTGGGTGTCCGCGTCGGTCGGCATCGGTGCTCAGGGTACGCAATCGAGTGCGTGGGTGGTCGTAGCCACCGGTACGGTGACCGGGTCCGGTCGCGAGCGCGGTCTGCGAAGGGGAACTGTGACAGACGACGACGCCTACGCACCTGAGGCGGTGCGCGACGGATGGCGCTTGATCCGCGCCCAACTGCGTTCGCAGCGCCGCGGGCTCGCCGTGGGAGTGTTCGCCGGTATCTGCTGGACCGGGGCGAAGGTGACGGTGCCCAAGGTCGTCCAGGTGGCCATCGACGACGGTATGACGGCCGGAGACCCGGACGTGGTCCTCCGATGCGCGCTCGGGATCGTCGCGCTCGCCGCCGTCTCCGCCTTCTTCACGGGACTGCGGCGGTATTCGGCGTTCCGTGAGGCACGGCTCACCGAGGCGGCCCTGCGTGACCGCCTTTTCGCCCACCTGTGCAGGCTCCACTTCTCGTTCCACGACGGCCAGCAGACCGGCCAGCTCATGTCGAGGGCGAACAACGATCTCCAGCAGATCCAGAACGCGGTCGTGCTCGTGCCGCTGGCGGTGGCGAACCTGACGACGATCGCCGCAGTCGTCGTGTTGCTGCTGATGATCGATCCGGTGCTGACCGTCCTGGCCCTCGGCTCGCTTCCCCTGCTCAACGTGTTGGCGCAACGGTTCTCCCGCACCCTGCACCCGACGATGGTGGCGGTGCAGCAGGAATCGGCCGAACTGTCCGCTGTCGTCGAGGAGACCGTGGCCGGTATCAGGGTCGTGAAGGGCTTCGCCGCCGAGCGGACCCAGGCACGGCGCCTGACGGTCGAGGCAGACGACCTCTACGAGGCGTCGATGGACGGCGCGAAGGTCCGGGCCCGGTACGTACCCGGACTCGAAACCCTGCCCAACATCGGTCTGATCCTCGTGCTCGGATACGGCGGTCACCAGGTGATGGCCGGCCATCTGGCCCTCGGCGCCCTCGTGGCGTTCAACGCGTACGTGGTCCTGCTCGTGTGGCCGTTGCGGATGCTCGGGTGGCTGGTGGCCATGGCACAACGCGCCGCGGCTTCGGCCCAGCGGGTGCATGAGGTGTTGGCGACGGACCCCGAGGTGGTGGACCCGGCGAACCCGTCGGCGCTCCCACCGTCGGGCGGATCCGTCGACTTCGAGGGTGTCCACTTCTCCTACGGCCGCAGCCGCCCGGTCATCGACGGACTTTCCCTCCACATCCCCGCGGGTCAGCGCCTCGCTCTCGTGGGCGCCACGGCGAGCGGCAAGTCGACCATCGCCAAGTTGCTTCCTCGCTTCTACGACGTCGAGAGAGGCGCGGTCAGGCTCGACGGGATCGACGTCCGTGACATCGCCGTGCACGATCTGCGGCGTGCGGTCGGCCTCGTGTTCGAGGACACGTTCCTCTTCTCGGACTCGATCGCCGCGAACATCGCCTTCGCCGAACCGGACGCGTCGATGGAGAGGATCGAACGGGCGGCTCGCCTCGCCGGCGCCCACGCTTTCATCACGGAGCTGCCCCACGGCTACGACACCGAGATAGGTGAACGCGGCTTCTCGTTGTCGGGTGGGCAACGGCAACGGATCGCGATCGCCCGGGCGATCCTCGCCGATCCGCGCGTCCTGATCCTCGACGACGCGACCTCCGCGGTCGACCCGACGAAGGAACACGAGATCCGGGACGCACTCACCGAGGTGATGGCAGGGCGCACGACGATCGTGATCGCCCACCGCCCCGCCACGATCGCGCTCGCAGAACGAGTCGTTCTCGTCGACGAAGGTCGCATCGTCGCCGACGGCACCCACCA
Organism: Acidimicrobiales bacterium; assembly: GCA_020439555.1. Taxonomy (GTDB): domain Bacteria; phylum Actinomycetota; class Acidimicrobiia; order Acidimicrobiales; family Iamiaceae; genus Aquihabitans. The sequence goes on from JAGQSN010000120.1 coordinate 6,717, forward strand.
GAGCCTTCTCGTCGGCAGCGAGCGGTACCGGGAGGTGCTCGCGTCGGCGCAGGCACGGGAGGAACGTCGGCGTCACAGCGACCGCACCGGTGGTGAGACCGTCGAAATCGCGAGCGAATCGGACGAGTCGGTGGTCGGCCGATGATGTACAGCGCCGGTGTCGGGGAAGAGGATCGTCTCGACCGTGCCGCCGCGGGCCGGGTGATCCGGCGCGCGGCGAAGTTCCTGGCGCCTTATCGCAGTCAGGTCGCCGGTGCGGTCGCCATGGTCGTCGTGTCGACCGCCGCCGTCATCGCCGGCCCCTATCTCCTGCGCTTCGGGATCGACCGGGGGATCGTCGCCGGTTCCACATCGAACCTGAACCTCGCTGTCGCCGTGTACGTCGTCGTCGCGCTGATCGCGTACGCGTCGACCCGAACGCAGATCCTGCTCGTGTCACGAGCCGGGGAGGGGTTCCTGCGCGACCTGCGCGAACGGGTCTTCGACCACCTCCTCCGATTGTCGATGCCGTTCTACGACAGGGAGAAGGCCGGCGTCGTCGTGTCCCGCATGACATCGGACGTCGACTCTCTCCAGGAACTGGTCCAACTGGGACTCCTCCAGTTGGCGGCGAGCGTTCTGCTCATCGCCGGCTCGGTCGTGGTGCTCGCCGCTGTGTCCTGGCAACTCCTGCTGCTCTGCCTGATCCCGGTCCCCTTCGTCGTCGTGGCGTCGCTGAAGTTCCAACGCGACTCCAACGCCGCCTACCTGACTGTCCGCGACCGCATCGGGCTCACCCTTTCGATGCTCCAGGAGGGGATCAGCGGAGTCCGCGTCATCCAGGCCTATGGCCGCGAGGGAGTGCAGATCGAGAGGTTCGCGGCCCGCAACGACAGCCTCTACCGAGCACACATGCGCTCCGTCTGGGTGCAGTCCTGGTACCTGCCGGTCATCGAGGGGGCGTCGCTGCTGTGCACGGCGCTCGTCGTCGGAGTCGGCGGACGGATGGTGACCGAACACGACCTGACCGTCGGCACGGTCGCGATGTTCGTCCTCACTCTCGCCAACCTGTTCGAGCCGATCAACCAGCTCAGCCAGCTCTTCAACACCGTCCAGTCCTCGGGAGCCGCGCTGCACAAGCTGTTCGAACTCCTGGACACGCCGGCGGACCTGCCCGAGCCAACCGAGCCCGTGGCTCTGCCTCAGCGAGGCGCGCTGGCCGTGGAAGGGGTGTCGTTCTCCTACGCCGGCGGAGACCCGGTCCTGCGTGACATCGACCTCGTGCTGGCCGAGGGCGAGAAGCTCGCGCTCGTCGGTCCGACGGGCGCGGGCAAGTCCACGCTGGCGAAGCTCATGGCGCGCCTCTACGACCCGTCCAGCGGCCGTGTCACCTTCGCCGCGATCGACCTTCGGGCCGCGTCGGCGGCGGAGCTACGACGACGCATCACCGTCGTCCCCCAGGAAGGCTTCCTGTTCGCCGCGTCGCTGCTCGACAACATCAGGATCGGTGCGCCAGAGGCGTCCGAAGGCGATGTGCTCGCCGCGCTCGACGCACTCGGTCTGCGGGAGCGCTTCGAGGCGATGCCGGGCGGGTTGAGCCTGGAGGTCGCCGAGCGTGGATCGCGGTTGTCGGCCGGAGAGCGTCAACTCGTCTCGTTGGCGAGGGCTGCACTCGCCGATCCGGCGGTGCTCGTCCTCGACGAGGCGACGTCCTCGCTCGACCCTGGGACCGAAGCACTGGTGGAACGGGCACTCGAGCGACTCATGGCGGGCCGTTCCGTGATCGTCATCGCCCACCGGCTGTCCACGGCAGCCCGATCCGACCGCGTCGGAGTCGTGGCGGAGGGCGGGCTGGTCGAACTCGGGCCCCACGAGGAACTGATCGCAGCCGGGGGTCGGTACGCCGGCCTCTACGAGAGTTGGGTGGGCGGTCTCGCCGCGTCGTGACGCACCGACTCCCCGGTGCCCACCGTCAGCCGGCAGCGTGAGCGTCGGCCATCGACAGCACGTCGTCGAGGATCGCGACTCCGAGGCGCAGGTCCTCCTCGGCGGTGACGAGCGGGGGAGCGACGTGGATCCGGTTGAAGTGCGAGAAGACGAGGAGACCTCGCTTCTTCGCGGCCGCCACGACCTCTGCGATCGGGGCGGCCTGTGCCGGCGTCGGGTTGAACGGAACGAGAGGTTCCCTGGTCCCGCGGTCGGCGACCAGTTCCAACGCCCAGAACATCCCGAGTCCCCGCACCTCACCGATGCACGGATGCGAGTCGGCGAGCGTCTTCAGTTCCGGCCCCAGGACTTCCTCGCCGATCCGTCTCGACCGTTCGACGAGTCCTTCCTCCTCGAAGATGCGGATCGACGCGACCGCGCTGGCACAGCCGAGAATGTGGCCGGAATAGGTGAGGCCACCCGGATAGGCCGACGTCGCGAACGAAGCGGCAATGTCGGAACTGATGATCACCCCGCCGAGCGGCACGTAGCCACTGTTCACACCCTTCGCGAAGCAGATCAGGTCGGGGGTGACGCCCCAGCGGTCCACCGCGAACCACTCGCCGCATCGACCGAACCCGGCCATCACCTCGTCCGCGATGAAGACGATCCCGTGGCGGTCGCAGAGTTCGCGCACGCCGGCGAGGTAGCCGTCGGGCGGGACGAGGATCCCATTGGTGCCGACGACTGTCTCGAGGATGACCGCAGCGACGCGCTCCGGTCCCTCCACCATGATCGTGTCCGCGAGGTGCTCCAGGGCACGCTCGCACTCCTGGGCCTCGGTGGTCGAATGGAACGGCGAGCGATACGGGTACGGGCCCCAGAAGTGGACGACACCGGGCGCACCCGGCTCGCTCGCCCAACGCCGGGGTTCGCCGGTCAGTGCGATCGACCCGGCGGTGGCGCCGTGGTAGCTGCGGTAGGCGGCGAGCACCTTCTGACGGCCGGTGTGGAGGCGAGCCATCCTCACCGCGTTCTCGGTCGCCTCCGCACCTCCGTTGGTGAAGAACACCGAGTTCAGGTCGCCGGGGGCCTTCGACGCGATCAGTCGTGCCGCTTCGGATCGGACCGGATTGGCGTGGGTTGGTGCGATCGTCGTCAGGCGGTCGACCTGTTCGTGGATCGCCGCGAGCAACTTCGGGTGCTGGTGGCCGATGTTGACGTTCATCAACTGGCTCGAGAAGTCGAGGTAGCGGTCGCCGTCCTCGCTGTCGATCCAGGCCCCTCGTCCGCCGACGACCACGAGCGGGTCGAGCAGCTCCTGGGCCGACCAGGAGTGGAACACGTGCGCCCGGTCGTCCCGGTACGCGGTCGAACGAGAGGCGTCGGTCATGGTCCAACCCTAGGGAGCGTCGTCACTCGCGTCGCTCCGAACTCTCAGACCGAGACAGGATCTCCGACCGACACCGTGCCGGGAATGACGACCGTGCAGTAGACGCCGAGGTGGTTGGGGAAAGTCTCGTTCAACTCGTTCATCGCCTGGAACAGGCCCGGCTGCCGTTCGAGGCCTCCCGGTTGTGCGCGCAACGGCATCGCGCAGCGGACCGTCGGGCTGTCGACCCGCAGCAGCACCGGACCGACGTGGATCTCCCGACCCAGCCAGGTCTGCTCGACGAGTGGTTCCGCTCCGTCGACGTCGAGCACGAGGTTCGGTCTGAACCGTCTCACGTCCCAGTCGAGGTCGGGGCGTGCTGCACCGAAACCGTCCAGGGTCGCGGTGGTCAGGAGGTGAACGTCCGCCAGATCGCGGAAGGACCCTTCGGGACTCGGGATCTCGAAGTAGTCCGAGTCGTCTTCGGGCGGGTCGAACGTCATCTCGTAGCTGGTGCTGTCCACGTCGGTCGGCCGGACGAGACGGACCGGACGACCCAGCCACTCGTTCAGTTCCGCATCCACCTCGGGGTCACCGAGCTCACGAGGCGCATGGCCCGGAACCGTGATCGTCTCGTCGGTGGCCGTTCCGTCGAACAGCGCCTTGAACCGCTTGGCGGAAAGCACATGCCCCTCGTCGTCGACTATCCCCCAGGCTCGGTCGCCGACGACGCCTCGCGGCCCGATCTCGATGGACTCCAGTTCGATGCCCTGGAACGACTTGACGGGGTACCGCCGACACCGTTGGACACGACCGATCTGAGCCTGGGAAGACGACATCGCACCTGCCTACCACCCCTCGACGGATCGGGCGGATCCGATGCGGGCCGGCCGGACGCACCCAGCCGACTCAGGCTGTCGCGACGATCCCGGCCAGGATCGCCAGATCGTTCCTGGCCGCTCGGCGCGAACGGCGGTGGAGCAGCCGGTCCTCGGCGGATCGTCGGATGGATGCCAACAGGCGGACGAGATCCGCGGGCGACTCGACCAGGGGAGCGGTCCGGAGCGACCTCACCGCGGCGCGAGGCGAACGGCGCGCCTGGCGCGCCGCTAGCCACAAGGCGACGCGATCGTCGCCGGGGCCGATGCCGTGCCGGGCACGTCGGTCCCCGTACCGGTGTCGCATGTCGGCCACGACCCGGGGTCCGTTGTCGAGGTCCACGGTCATCTGTCCCCCGTGGCGCCGGTACACGGCGACCGGACGGTGCACCAGAGCGGGCGGCCCGTGCGCGGACAGTCGGATCAGGAGATCCCAGTCGGTGAAGACCGGCAGCTCCTCGTCGAAAGCCCCGACCTCGCGAATGGTCGATGTCCTGGCGAGCAGGTTCGACATCGGGGCGCCGATCGAGTTCGAACAGAGCAACAGCCTCTCGAATTCGACACCCGGAGCCGCCATCTCTCCGAGGCCCACGTAACCAGTGATCGTCCTGCCGTCGGAGACAGCGGCCTCGCCGATGCACCAGTCGGAGTCCGGGTGTCGGCGGATCGCCGCGAACTGCTCTGCCAGCTTCCAAGGCGCCCAGAGGTCGTCGTCGTCGCACCAGGCCACCCATTCGGTCCGCACCGCGGCAAGTCCCGTGTTGCGGGTGGCTCCCTCCCCGTGACGGTCATCGCGGCGGAGCAGGAGCAGCCGACCGGGTCCGCTCCAGTCCGTCAGCTCGACAGGTGGAGTCGATCCGTCGTCCACGACGACGACGACGGCGGGTGCCTCGGTCTGGGTGGCGAGGGATCGGAGAGCCGCAGCGAGCTGGCGGGGCCGATTGCGGGTGGGGACGACGACCGTCGTGTTCTCACCGCACGGTGGTGAGGCGTTCAACGAGACCGGAAGACCGACGCGACGAGGTTCGCGACCCGGGGCGCGTCGCCCGCACCGAGGCCCGCGCCGGACGGCAAGGACACGACACGGGCGGCGATGTCGGCGGCGGTCGGACAGGTGGAGCCCATACCCAGCAGATTGGACTGGGAAGGGAACTGTGCAGCTGCCCCTACGCCTGCCGTGTTCAGGGCTTCGAGGAACTCGTCGCGACGCCAGGGTGCGTCCACGGGGATCAGGAACGGAGCATGCAACCTCGTGCTCGTGCCGTACTCGACCTGTGGCCGGAAGCCGAGCGGTTCCAGTACCTCCTGGTAGCACGAGTAGTTCTCGCGCAGCCGGGCGATGTTGTCGGCCAGCCGTGGCCATGCCCGAACCAGGTAGGCGGCGTTCACCTCGGGCAGCATCGTCTGGCGGACGAGGTGGCGGGGGTCGGAAGCCGCCGCGTTGATCAGGGCCGCGGGTCCGATGAGAGCACCGCCCATCCCGGCCGCGTGCACCGGCTTCGTGAAGGAGAAGCTCACCGCTATCAGGTCGGCATCCGCGACGGCGGGGCCTTCGCTGCGGCGGGCGCCGAGGCTCTCGCAGGCGTCGAGGATGAGCGGCACCCGCGCCGTCCTGCACGCCTCGCCGAGCGATGTCCAGTCCGCCGGGGTGCCGTAGTTGTCGACGGCCACCACCGCTGTGACGCCGCCCGCTTCGAGTTCCTTCTCCAGTGCCCGCGACGAGAGGTTGAAGTCGTCTGGGTCGACGTCGACGAACACTGGGACCGCGCCGAGGTTGAGCACCGTTGCTCCGACGGCGTGGAAGGCGTGGTCGGGAACGACCACACGGTGACCGGGACCGACACCACTCAGTTTCAGGGCGAGCGTGAGGCTGTCGGTGCCGGAACGAAGCAGCAGCACTTGCCGCGAGTCGCCGATCTCGAATGTTTCCCTCACGAGCGACGCAGCTCGGTCGGTGTGGCCTCCGACCAGGCGGTACCGACTGGAGGTGGTGATCTCGGCGACGTCGGCAAGGAAGCCGCGGCGTTCGGCGTCGCCGAGCCTGCTGGGCGACACGAGGGGCCAGGTGGGTCCGGTTGCCGTCGGCCGCTCCACGGTTGCGCGGCGGTCCCAAGGGGACGGATCGAGCACGGGTCGGTGACGAAGGTGGGCGGCGAGCGACCGGACCCCGCGCTCGATGCTCCACGAGTACGAGAACCCGGTCTCGATCAGCGCGGTCGGGTCGATCCGGTAGTCGCGTGGATCGACAGTGGTACCCGGGGGGTCCAGACGGGCACCGGTCTCGGTCGCGACGATCGACATGACCTCGCCGATGCTCAGGTTTCCCTCCGGATGCACCACGTTGAACCGCGCCGGACGGCCCGGCGCGAGTTCGACGGTCAGCGCGTGCACTGCGGCGGCAGCCATGTCGTTCACGTGGACGAACGGCCTGTGGCTCAGCCCGTCCGAGCGTGACCCGATCCGACCGTCGCGGAGGCCGATCAGCGTCATCTTGTTGACGACGAGGTCGAACCGGTTCGCCGTGCTCCACCCGAACCCTGAACCGAAGCGGAGCGCGACAGGTTCGAACTCTCCGTCGGCCAGGTCGAGCAGATGCGTCTCGGCGTCGAGCTTGGCGGCCGCGTAGATGGACTGTGGGTCCGTCGGGGCGGACTCGTCGACGGGGCGGTCGGTGCGGCCGTAGACGGCGGCAGACGATGCGAACACGAACCGCCTGACGCCGGCGCCACGGCATCTCCGCGCGAACTCGACCGTGTCGTCGGTGATGGTCGCCCGCGCCTGGACGGGGTTGGCATCGGCGGCGCGGTCGTCCGCGAACCCGGCGAGATGCACGACCGCGTCGCAGCGGCTCATCTCCTCCGGGCTGATGTCCTGCCACTCGCGGCCGGCACCGGAACGGAACCAGTTGGCGTCGACTCCGACGACATCGACCCCCTCCTCCAGGAGGAGCTCCACCACGGTCGAGCCGACGTAGCCGTGGTGACCGGTCACGAGCACGCGCGGTCGGCTTCGGCCCGCAGTCGTCGCCTGTGACGTCGATCTCATCGGCGGGTGACCATACCGTCCCGAAGCGTGCGGAACCCGGTCGCTGTCGCGCGCTGCGTGGTCGATGAGCACCCCGTGGCGATATGGTCACGGCGATGGTGGGGAGCCAGGGGGACCGTACCGAACGAGGGAACCGGCGGAGTGCGCTGTTCGTGGCGAGCCCGGGTGGCGTCCTGCTCGATTCGATGGCGGTCAGCTCGGCGTGGCCCGGCGCGCCCGTCAGTTGGGTCGCCGTCCGTTCGCTCGACACCGCGGAGCTCCTCGACGGTCAGGACGTGACCTGGGCGACCGAACCTGCGTTGCGGCGACCGGGAACCTTGATCGCCGAAGCGGTGCGCGCGTGGAGGTCGCTCGGGTCGAACCGCCCGGACTGGGTGGTATCGGCAGGAACCGCGATCGCTGTGCCTTGGTTCGTGGCGGCGCGGTTGCGACGCATTCCGACCCTGTGGATCGAGACGTTGAACCTCCACGGCGAACAGGGTCTGGCCGCACGGCTGTGCAGCCGGATGTCGGAACGGGTGCTGGTCCAACGCAAGGATCGCCTCGCTGTCCATCGTCGCTGCGTGCTGGTCGGGGAGCTCTACTGACGTGGGCGTCGGAGCGTCGTGAAGGTCCTGGCGACCACGGGCATGGGCCGCTGGCCCTTCGACCGGCTCGTGCGCGCGCTCGAGCCTGTCGCCCGGGACCACGACCTCGTCGCCCAGATCGGTAACGGCCACCTACGGCCGTCCTATCCGTTCGTCCGCCACATGCGGCCGAGCGAGCTGCGTCGCCACATCGCCGAAGCGGACGTGGTGGTCACCCACGCCGGCAACACGGTGCGGCTCGTACAGCGGATGGGAAAGGTGCCGATCGTCGTCGCCAGGGAAGCAGCGCGTGGCGAGATGGGCAATGACCACCAGGTTCGGTTCGTCGAGACGGAGTCGAAGCTGAGCCCGATGGTCGTGCTGAGCGGGGATCTGCACGGCCTGCCCGAAGCGGTCGAGCGCCACCCGGAGATCTCGGTCGACGTCGCGGCACGGCCCGTGCCGCCGGTCGCGACCGACACCCAGGTGGTCGAGGCGCTCGAAGCCGTTCTCGACGATCGCGCCGGGATCAACCCGCTGTGGGACGACCCTACGAGACGCCTGTCCTGGGCCTACTCGCAGCTCGCCCACTTGTCCGGAGCCCACCTCGACCTCGGTTGCGGCCACGGTGAACTGATCGACGCGCTCGTGCGCCACGCCGGACGTGACGCCGTCGGAGTGGACGCCGAGTCGGGCAAGCTCGAACGCGCCACCGGGGTGGTCGGGACCGGTGACGGGTGGGTCCCCGACACTGTCAGGGGGCGGGTCGTCCACCTCGGGTCGCGGTCCCCTCTTCCGTTCGCGGACGCCACTTTCGCATCCGTGTCGATGTTGGACGTGCTCGAACACGTCTGGAGCGAGGAAGCGGTGCTCGCCGAGGCGCGGCGGGTGCTCGAACCGGGTGGGACCATCGTCGTGACGGTTCCGCGACGCCACGCCTTCACCTTTCTCGACCCGGGTAACGCCCGATTCCGGTTCCCCACCCTGCACCGCCGCCTCTACTCGCTCCGTCACGGCGCGGACCGCTACGAGCAGCGTTTCGTCGCAGTGGGGGACGGGATGCGCGGTGACACGGCGGTCGAGCGCACCGAGCACCACAACTACCGGAACGACGAACTCGTCGACACCCTCGACCGCGCGGGATTCGACGTCGTGGGAGTCGACGCGGCCAACCTCTTCTGGCGCTTCGCCGACATCCCACGGTCGGTCCTCCCGGACCGCTTCCAACACATCACACACCCGATGCTGCGAGCGGACGCCCGGGCGTTCCACTCGGCGAACCTGTTCGTGACGGCGAGGCGACGATGACCGACACGACAGTCACGATCCGGTCACGTCCGGACTTCACCCCGCCTCCGCGGCCCACGCGACGCGAACGCATGCGCACGATGCTCGATCGTGTGCGACTGATCCGTTTCCTCGCGCTCCTCGCCGTGAAGGAACACGTGATGCCGGACCTCCACGTACGGCCGTTGGTCGCGGAGTTGTTCCTCACCGACAACTGCAACCTCAACTGCGTCAGCTGCAACTGCTGGCGCACGCACACGCGCGACGAACTGTCTCTCGCGGAGTGGCGCTCCGTGATCGACCAGCTCGCGGATCTCGGCTTCGTGAAGCTCAACTTCACCGGCGGTGAAGCCTTGATCCGCCGTGACGCCTGCGACGTCATCTCCCACGCACGCAGCCGTGGGTTCAGGGACCTGCACCTGAACACGAACGGGATCGTGCTCGACGAGTCCCGCCTCGCCGAGGTCCTGCAGGCCGGGATCCGCAGTTTCAACGTGTCCGTCGACGGGCCGACGGCCGAGACCCACGACAGCGTCCGAGGCCGTGACGGCGCCTTCGACGTCACCATCGACGCCATTCGGCGGATCGTCGCTCGCCGAGACGACTTCGGGTTGACCGTCCAGATGAACTTCACGGTCCTCGCCGGCAACGTGTCCCTGCTGCCAGCGATGGCCGACCTGGCCGCGGAGCTCGACGTCGATCTGTACCTGAATCTCGGCACCGACACGACCTTCCTCTTCCGGCACCCCGAGGTGACAGCGAACCTCGACGTGGACGAGGCACAGCTTCGGGCCGCACTCGCAGTGCTCGAGGAGCGATCCCGGCGCGGTGACCGTCACCTCCCCACGGTCCGAGATCTCCGCTACATACCCGGGCATTTCGGCTTCGGCAGGCTCGATCTGGTCCCTTGCGTCGAGTCCCAGCTGAAGCTGATGGTCCACAGCACCGGCGGTGTCGGCGGATGCTGGGGCCACGACCCGTCGTTCAACCTGAGGGAACGCTCCGTGCGTTCGATCGTGGACGGTCCCGAATACCGCGAGGAACACGCCCGCCTGTTCCGCAAGGACTGCGTGCGGTGTGGGTCGAACTACTCGCTGAACCTGCGGGCTCGCCCCGCCGGACTGGCCGAGGCGCTCTCCCGGAGGTTGCGATGACCGTGCGGACCGTTGCGCCGTCGGAGCTCTACAGCCGACTCGCCCCGACCTACCGGGAGGACTTCGAGGTCCCTCATCGGAAGGCCTACGACCAGCTCGCTGTCGAGGCGGTGAGAACGGCACTGGAGGCGGGTTCCACGGTCGTGGACGTGGGTTGCGGCGTAGGCCGATGGGTGGAGTGGTTGATCGACGACGGACATGACGTGATCGGCATCGAACCGAGCCCCGGAATGGCCGCGGTCTGCCGCAAGGCCGATTTCGGTCCTCGCTTCGAGCTCCAGGAACTGGACGTCGATTCCGCCGTCATCGGGGCGGCCTCGGTGGACGCCGTGGTCGCGATGGGTTCCATCCAGTACGCGCCGAACCCGGTGCGCTCGATCGCCCGGATGGCCACCTGGTTGCGGCCCGGTGGGAGCCTGTGGGTGCTCGTGGACTCATTGGGCGCGCTGGTCGGGGAGTTGCTGCGACGCGGCGACGACGCCCAGGCGATCGAACGGGTGCGGACAGGTCGAGGGCGCTTCGGCGACGCCGAGTGCGAAGTGGAGCACGAGTTGTTCGACGCCGCGGGACTCGCCGGTGCGCTCGGCGCGGCGGGCCTGGTCGATGTCGAGGTGCGTGGCCTGCTCATCGGCTGGGCGGCGCTGCCTCGTGACCGGGCTCAGGCCGAACTGGTCGCCGACTGGGATCGAGCGCTGGCGAGGGAGCGGGCGTTGTCGCTCGTCCCTGGCATGGCGGACCTCGGCAAGCAACTCCTGGCAACCGGAACCGCACCCTGACCGCCGTAACGTCGTTCGGGTCCGCTCGTCCGAGAGGGCGACTCGGCGTCAGTGCAGTCAGATGCGGCGGAGGAGGACTTCGTTCACTCGGTGGTCGCCGCCTTTGCGGAGCACGATGTCGGCCCTGCCGCGGGTCGGCTCGATGTTCGCGATCAGGTTCTTCTCGTTGATGTCCCGCCAGATTCCGAGGGCGGTCTCGGTCGCCTCGGCCTCGGACAGGTGCGCGTAGCGTTGGAAGTACGAGTCCGGTTGCTGGAACACGGTGTCGCGCAGGGTGAGGAAGCGTTCCACGTACCAGCGCCGCACGTCCTCGACCTCCGCGTCGACGTAGATCGAGATGTCGAAGTAGTCCGACACGAACGTGCCGGTTCCCCGGCCTGTCTGGAGGACGTTCAACCCCTCGACGATGAGCACGTCCGGTCGACGCACGACCACGTCATGATCCGGCCCCTGCACGTCGTAGAAGAGGTGTGAGTACGTAGGCGCCCGGACTTCCTCTGCCCCGGCCTTGACCCGATGGAGGAACTCCACGAGGCGGCGGACGTCATAGCTCTCCGGGAAGCCCTTACGGCCGAGCAGGCCGCGCCGCTCGAGTTCCGCGTTCGGGTAGAGGAAACCGTCCGTGGTGACGAGCGCGACGTCGGAATGGTCGGGCCAGCGGGCGAGCAGGGC
>JAGQSN010000121.1 GCA_020439555.1 Acidimicrobiales bacterium
TGGCGGCCTCCTCGACGATCGGCCACGGGAACTCTTCCTTCTCGTCCCACTCCTCGGCGGCCGGACGAATCACGTCCTTGGCGAAGCCGTGGATCCAATCGCGGAGCTGGATCTGGTCGTCGTTCAGGGCGAGCGAGAACTCAGCCATCTGGTGGCACCTCCGTGCGGACTTGTTACCCCTCGGTAACCGTCCGGGGAGATTATCCCTCTCGTCGAAACCGATGCCAGGCATCCGGCCATTCGCACGGAATCGAGGTTTGGACTCCGCTGCGAGGTTTCGACTCCGCTCCGCTCCGCTCAACCAACGGACCCCACCGCCCCTTGAGCGAGCGAAGCGAGTCGAAAGGCGGCCCTCGAGCGTTTCAGCGGCGGCGGGCTTTCGGCCCTTCCGGCGTGTCGATGATCTCGATGCCCTCGGCCGCCAGTTCGTCGCGGATGGCGTCGGCCGTGGCGAAATCCTTCGCAGCCTTCGCCGCCTGACGTTCTTCGAGACGCGCGGCGATCACCGGGTCGTCCGACACGTCGCCGGCCGAGGTCGGGTCGGACGCCGTGGCGAAACCGAAGCCGAGCACCTGGTCGAAGTCGGCCAGCAGCGCCCAACGCTGCGACGGCGACAACTCGGGGTCACGGGCGACCGTGGACACCACCGACATCGCCCTGGGCGTGTTCAGGTCGTCGTGCATCGCGGTCCAGAATTCGACCGCCAACTCCCGGGAGCGCACGGACGTCTCGGAAGTGGCACCGTCGCCAACCTCGGCCGCGCCACCAGCCTCGGTCGGCCCCGGGGCGAGGCCCACGGCATCGCGGGCGACGACCGCGTGGTGGAGAAGTCGACGCAAAGCCGTGTCCGCCGCTGCCACGGCGTCGAGAGTGAACGCCTGCTGCTGGCGGTAGTGGGCCTGGAGGGTGAAGTACCGGAACGCGAGGGGGTCCAACCCGCGCTCCACGAGTGTGTCGACGAGCAGCACGTGCCCCTTGCTCTTGGACATCTTCTCGCCCGCGAGGTCGAGGAACTCGGTGTGCACCCAGAACGACACCCACGGCGAGAGATCGAGCGCACATTCGCTCTGCGCGACCTCGTTGGTGTGGTGGACCCTGATGTGGTCGACACCGCCGGTGTGGATGTCGAAGCGCTCCCCCAGGTACTTCGTCGCCATCGCCGAGCACTCGATGTGCCAGCCGGGAAACCCTCTTCCCCAAGGCGAGTCCCACTCCTGGAGCCGGCGCACGCCGGGCGGGCTGAGCTTCCAGAGGGCGAAGTCCGCGGGGTGGCGCTTGTCGGCGATGTGTTCGATCCGCCCGGTCGCCTCCAGGTCGTCCAACGACAGCCCGGCGAAGTCGGCGTAGCGGTCGAAGGTTGACACGTCGAAGTAGACGCCGTCGTCGATCACGTAGGTGCGACCCTGGGCTTCGAGGGTGCGGACCATGTCGATCTGCTCGGGGATGTGCCCGGCGGCCCGAGGGAGCACATCCGGGGGAAGACAACCCAGACGGGCACGGTCCGTCGCCCACTGGTCCGTCCAGCGACCCGTTATCTCCTCGACGGTCGCTCCCTCGCGTGCTGCTGCCGCCTCGATCTTGTCGTCGCCCTCGTCGGCGTCGCTGACCAGGTGGCCCACGTCGGTGATGTTGGTGACGTAGGTGACCTGGTAGCCGACGGCCTGCAACACCCGGCGCAGGACGTCCGGGACGAGTTGGCTGCGCATGTTCCCGAGGTGCTGTGGCCCGTACACGGTCGGGCCACAGGTGTAGATGCCGACCTTGCCCGCTTCGAGAGGTTCGAACGCGAACACGCCACGACGGCGCGTGTCGTAGAGGTGAATGGGCGGCACGTCGGTCGCTGTCACCGGCCGAGTTTCGCAGATGCCCGCACCCGCGCTGCGACCGATACCGACCGGTTGACGACACGACCCCGGCCCGAACCGGTTCGGAGGCCTCGTGGAGCGACCGGTAGTTTTTCGGGCCATGGTCCAGCCCAACGTCCCGGACAAGCCCTCACTCGACGGTCTCGAGGCGCGCTGGGACGAGGTGTGGGAGAGCCAGGGCACCTACCGCTTCGACCGGACCGCCGAACGGGCCGACGTCTTCTCGATCGACACCCCGCCGCCGACGGTCTCGGGTTCACTGCACGTCGGTCACGTGTTCAGTTACACCCACACCGACACCGTCGCCCGCTACCAGCGCATGGCGGGCAAGGCCGTCTTCTACCCGATGGGCTGGGACGACAACGGCCTGCCGACCGAACGCCGGGTCGAGAACTTCTACGGGGTCCGCTGCGACCCGACGGTCCCCTACGTCGAGGGCTACACGCCACCGGAGAAGCCGGCGAAGAAGCGTCAGGACTTCGACGCGATCAGCCGCCGCAACTTCGTCGAACTCTGCGAACAGCTCACCGAGACCGACGAGCAGGTCTTCGAAGATCTGTTCCGTCGCATCGGCCTGTCAGTCGACTGGTCGCTCACCTACACGACGGTCAGCCAGCGCAGCCAGCGGATCAGCCAGCGGGCGTTCCTGCGCAACCTGGCCCGCGGAGAGGCCTACTCCCAGGAGGCCCCGAGCCTCTGGGACACCACCTTCCAGACCGCCGTCGCCCAGGCCGAACTGGAGGACCGGGACCGGCCCGGCGCCTACCACGACCTCGCGTTCCACCGCACCGACGGCGAGGGCGACGTCGTGATCGCCACGACTCGCCCCGAACTACTGGTCTCCTGCGTCGCGCTCGTCGCGCACCCCGATGACGAGCGCTATCAGGCGCTGTTCGGCAGCACGGTCACGACCCCCCTGTTCGGCGTCGAGGTTCCCGTCGTCGCCCACAAGCTCGCCGAGCCCGACAAGGGAACCGGCATCGCGATGATCTGCACGTTCGGCGACCTGACCGACGTCATCTGGTGGCGTGAACTCCAACTCGACACGCGTGCGGTCATCGGCAAGGACGGCCGTTTCCGCCGCGAGGTCCCCGAATGGGTCACGACCGACTCCGGCCGCGCCGCGTACGAACGCATCGCCGGCAAGGCGTCCGGTGGCGCCCAGATCCAGATGGTCGAGATGCTCGGCGAGTCCGGCGAACTCCTCGGCGAACCGAAGAAGATCAACCACCCGGTCAAGTTCTACGAGAAGGGCGACAAGCCGCTCGAGATCGTCACTACCCGCCAGTGGTACATCCGCAACG
>JAGQSN010000122.1 GCA_020439555.1 Acidimicrobiales bacterium
GTACTTGCGGTTGAGCGTGTTCCGCATGTTGACGTCGTCGTGGATGCCCCAGAACAGCTTCGTGGAGATCACGTAGGACCGCCGCTCCCAACCCAGCTCACGGATCGCGGCGCCCATGATCTCCTCGGACCGTCCACCGGCGTAAGCCTCCGCGTTGTCGAAGAAGTTCACGCCGGCCTCCCGAGCGGCCGCTAGGCACTCGCGGGCCAGGCCCGTGTCGACCTGGCCGCCGAAGGTCACCCACGACCCGAACGAGAGGACGCTGACCTTCAGGCCACTGCGTCCGAGCCTCCGGTAGGACATATCGGCCATGGGTTCACCTCTTCACTAGACGGGGGGGGTCGACCCTCGACCTCGTCGGATCGGAGTTCGACAGCGGTGGAGCCTACGGCCGTGGTGGAGGTCCGCGTCCCGGCCGCGATCACTCGCCGGCCAGCACCTCGTAGACCTTGCGCCGGGTTTCGACGAGCAGCGCCGTGACGGACTCCTGCTGAGCGGGGGACCCGACCTCCATGACCTGCTTCACCGCCGGCATAAGGCCGCGCAGGGCATCCGCCAGGGCCAACTCCTCGGCCGCACCGACGAACCGCTCCCAGGGTGCCTTCTCGTCCGCTTCGGCGAGCCGACTGCGACCTTCGTCGGTGAGGGAGAATCGCCGCTTGCCGTCGACCTCCTCCGAGTTGATCAGGCCCTCCTCCTCGAGGAGTTGGAGCGTCGGGTACACCGAACCCGGGCTCGGCGACCAGATCCCGTTGGTGCGATCGGAGAGTTCGCCGATCATCTCGTAGCCGTGCATCGGCCGTTCGGAGAGCAGCGCCAGTAGGGCGACCTTGACGTCGCCGCGACGGGCGCGCCGACCACCGCCACGGCCCCTCGGCGGACCCCACGGCCCGCCCGGATGGCGGCGACCCCCACGGAACGGACCGCCGGGACCGTCGAAGGGCAGACGGCCACTCCGGCGTCCGCGCCTGTCGGCCGATCCGGATTCCTCGCCCGCACGCCTGAACTCGTTGTCTTGTCTGTGTCCCATTCGGAACTCCTCCAGTGTCTTCGTCCCGAACCATCGGAACGTTGTTTGCGATACGTAGACGATATATCGCGATAGGACAGAATGCAACCCCCAGGGCGCCGCCTTTCGACTCCACCCAAGGACGGGAATCACCGCTGGTTAAGCGAAGCGATCACACGCGAGCGCAGTCGAAACCACGCGCAAGGACCGGAGGAGACTCCACTCAAAGGAGGCGGAGGAGGCTCCGCTCAAGGGCGGACGGGGCTTGGTTCAGGAGGCGACTTTGATGGCCTGAACCGGGCGTTCTGGTGCTTCGGCCGGCCAGAGGAAGGACGGGACACCGCGGTCGTCCCGCTCGACGGCGAGTTCGCCCGGTCGACCGAGCAGCTCGAAACGTCGGCCACCGACCGCGGCCAGGTCCGGCAACGTGACCTTCGATCCGCCCTCGGGGGTGTCGAGAAGCAGAGCGAAGATCGCGCCGTCGGACTGGGTGAAGCGGATATCGATGCCTTCCCCGGTACGGCCCTCGGCGCGGACCCACGGGCGAGATCCACGCAATGCATCGGCCCCGACCGCCATCCAGTCCGCCAGCGCACGGAGCCTCACCGCCTCGCGCTCGGTGACGCGGCCGTGACCGTCCGGTCCAACGTTGAGCAGCAGGTTCCCGTTCTTGGCGACGACGTCGGCCAGGCCCCTGACGAGCTCGTCCGGGTCGACGAGGTGGCCGTCGGGCTCGTTGGCGTTGTGGCCGAACGCGGCACCCATCCCCCGGGTCGTCTCCCACTTGTGGCGCGTCGCGTGGCCCGGCGACGAGTACTCCGGCGTACGGAAATCCGCCAGCGGGTGCGTACCCGGTTCCAACGGTCGCTGCGGCAGCTTCGGCAGCAGCGCCGCGGCAAGCCCGTTCGCGGCGCGACGCGCAGTTGGGTTGCGTACCCAGGCTCCCGGGATCTGCCAGCGATCGTTCGTCGTGCCGTCAGGGACGACGGCGTAGTAGTCGGTCAGGAAGGCCCGCAGGTCGAAGCCCGGGGGAGCCCCGATGTCGGCCCACACGACACTCGGCCGATAGCGGTCGACCAGTTCCCGCAGATGCGCATCCACGTAGGCGGCGTAGGCCGGGTCCCGCGGGATCGCGGCGAACAGGTCGAGTGGCTCACGGATCGGCAGGTCCTCGAAGGTCCAGTCGAGACCCGTCGAGTAGTAGACGCCGAATCGCAGCCCCCTCGCCCGGACCGCCTCGGCCAGCTCGCCCACCAGGTCCCGGGGCGCGTGCCAGCCCGGACGACGCGGGTTCACCACCTCCGACGGCCACAACAGGTAGCCGTCGTGGTGCTTCGTCACGAGCACCACGTACCCGGCACCCGTCGCCGCGAAGGCGTCGGCCCACGCACCCGGGTCCCAGTCCACGAGACCGGCCTCGAAGGTGGCGCGGAAGTCCTCGTAGGGGGTGTCGCCGTAGGTCGCGGCGTGGTGGCGGGCCGTCGGGCTGCCCGGGATCCTGAGGGCGTTCGCGTACCACTCCGCGTACGGCAACCGTGCGCCGAGTTCGCGTGGGGAGTCGTGCAACAGGTCCGGCATCGACTGGCCGGGCGGCAACGTCGGCGCCCAGGCCGGCACCGAGAAGATCCCCCAGTGGATGAAGATCCCGAGCTTCGCGTCCTCGAACCACGGCGGTACCCGGTGACCCGGGATCGCCTTGTCGTCGTGCTTGGTCACTCTCGCTCCATCCGGTTCAGGTCCTGATCTCCGAGACCGTCGGTGCCCCCTCCGACGGTCGGCCTTCCGGCGGAGCCTGCACCGCAGACTCCGCCGACGCGCCCGCCCGGGCCGTGACCCGTGCACCCACCGGCTGCGCCAGCCGTGTGCCCGAGACCCGACCGCGCAGGGTCGTCTCCCCGGCCAGGGTCCAATGCCCGGCCTCGTCCGGACCCGCGGCCTCGACGGCCGGCATCGAGGCCAACACCATCGGATCGCACAGCTTCGCCAACTCGGTGAGACGGGCGGCCTCGTTCACCGGGTCGCCGATCACCGTGAACTCCGACCGCGCCTCGCTGCCGATATGACCCGCAACGGCGGAGCCGTAGGCGACCCCGACCCCGGCGGACAGCTCGGGTACCTCGCGGGGCAACCTCTCCGCGACGGCGCGTGCCGTCGCCAGGGCACGACCCGCCGCGTCGTCGACACGGGCCGGAGCCCCGAACACCGCCAAGGTCGCGTCGCCCTGGAACTTGTTGATCCATCCGCCGTGGCCGTGGACCTCCTCCACGATCGTCCCGAAGAAGCGGTTGAGAAGTTCCACGACCTCCTCGGCCGGTCGAGTCGCGGCGAGCCGGGTCGAGCCGACGACGTCCACGAACAGCACGGCGACGTCCCGCACCTCTCCACCGAGTTCGATCCCGCGGGCAAGGGAGTCCTCGGCGACGTCCTCACCGACCTGCCGCCCGTACAGGCCTCGGAGGCGATCCCGTTCCTGGAGTCCCTCGGCCATCTCGTTGAACCCCGCCTGCACCAGGCCCAGCACCGATCCGTCGTAGACCTCGACGCGTGCGTCGAGGTCCCCGTCGCCCAACGCGTTTATGCCCTGGTACAGGCTCTTCACCGGGTCCGCCACGGCGCGGGCACCAAGCACCGTGATCCACCAGCCCGCCAGCAGGCCGACGCCGGAGAGCACGACCATCGTGACCCCGAGTTCCGTCGCGGTCGCTTCGCCGTCGGCCAGGGCGAAGATCGCCGAGATCATCAGGCCCAGCAGGGGTATCCCCGTGCCGAGCAACCAGCCGAGGAGTGTGCGGGTGACGATGCCGGGCAGGCGCGGCTTCGGCAGGTCGCTGATCGACATGGCGGCGATCGCCAGAGGGCGGGTCAACCGCTCGGCCAACAGGTACGCGAACGCGGAGGTGGTCAGACCCCCGAAGGCCGTCGTGAAGGCGACCCGGGGCAGCAGCTCGATGTCGACGAGAGCGTTCGTCAGGGCGAAGGCGAAGGCACCGAGCAACCAGATCGTGGCATGCACGAGGAACAGTCGGAACGGCGCGCGCAGGACTGCGATCACCTCCGACTCGCTCGGCGGGCGACCTTCCTGGAGCCAGCGCCGCCCGGAACGCAGCCAGGTCTCACCCCACACCACACCGATCGGGCACACCACGAACAGGAACACGGCGGCGACGATCGAGTTGGCTACGACCAACTCCGTCGTCACGTCGATCGGCGGCCCCGGCAGGACCCACACGATGCAGACGATCACGAGAACGACGCCGAGCGTGTTGGCGACCGTGGCAGCCGCCATCAACTGACGACGGACCCTCCGGACGAGCTTCGCGCCACCCACACCTTCGAGGTGGGCGGGCAACGTCCGGTGCACCGGACGTCGCGAACGCCACCTGGCGAACCGGCGGGCCGGGCGAGTCGATCGGGAGGCTCCCGTTCCTTCGTCGAGCCCAGAGGCCACGCGCGGACCCTACAGGCCGGGCGACGACCGGAGAGGACGCCTCCTCAACCCGTCGTCGCCCTGTCCGGCTGCGGCCGAACGGCGCAGTGGCGGGCGGCCGCCCTGCCGGCCTCACGCCCCGACGAGACGGCGGCGTCGGCCAGCAGACCATGGGTCGTGATCGCGTCGCCCGCCAGGAACACGCCGTCGAGGTCCGGAACGACGACGGACGGCAGATCGGCGGCGGGGGCGAGCCTCGGGCGGTCGTGCGCGACGACCATCCGCTTGCGTTCGACCACGTCCACGACCCGGTCACGCCAACCCGGTTGCCACACGTCGAGCGCCGCCTCCATGCGGGCGCGCGGGTCCAGGTCGGGGTGGCGGTCGGGTTCGTAGAAGAGGCAGTGCACCAGGGCTCCCCCGTCGGGTGCGACCCGACAGGTGGCTGCCGCGTCGACGTTGTAGACGGGTTCGTCCACCGCGTACGCACCAGGTCGCCTCTTCGGCTTCGCCGACAGGAGCACCTCCAAGGTCGACGCCTTCACAGGCTCCGCCACCCTCGCCCACCGGGACACGGTCGGGCTCAGGTCGCCGAGGAGCCGCTCCGCGTCGGTCGGCCCACCCGTAGCGAGGACCACCGAAGACGCGACGACGCTGCCACCGGGAACGTCGACGGCCCAACGCCCGTCGACCGGTCGAACCGCGCTCGCCTTCGCTTCGAGACGGCGGACGCCCTCGGCGTCGACGACCTTCGCGAGACCGTCGACGAGCGTCTGCCAGCCGCCGTCGAGGTAGTAGACGCCTCGTGCCCCGCGCCGGAACTGGGTCAGGATCGCGTGCGCGTCCGAGCCGTCCATGTCGGCCTGGTAGGTCGCCGTGCGGATCAGCGCCCACAGCGCCGGGCGTGCCCGTTCGGGCTGCTCGGCGAGCCAGTCGGCCATGTTCCGGCCCCGGCTGCGTTCGACCTCCCGCCCGCTCGTTGCCGCACGGACCAGTGCAGCGAGACCCCGGGTCCCGCCGATCGGCGCGAGCCGGGCCATCGACGACCGGCGACCCCCGGCCAGCCAACCGCTGCCGAGCACACGTGGGCGTCGCCCCGTCCACCGGACACCCAGGTCGGCGAGGATCGGCAGCGCTGCACCGGTGCGGTACAGGGCGTGCGCCCCCTGGTTGACGACGAAGCCGTCGTGGCGTTCCGAGCGCGCCCTGCCGCCCACGGCCGTACGTGCCTCGATGAGGGTCACTGCCGCTCCGGCCCGCGCGGCGTCGACCGCCGCGACCATCCCGGCGAGGCCGGAACCGACGACTGCGACGTCGGTCAGGTGGTCGGTCACGCCGGCCTCATCGATGTTCGGTGTGTTGCTCGTCATGTCAGTCCTCCGTCGACGGTTCGAGTCGTCAGCAGGCCCGGAAGCGGACCTGCGACCGATGGACGACGCAGCGGCCGAGAACGTGACGACCCGACCGGGCCGGGTCGCCGGTCGGTGTCAGGCCGGCGGCACTCCGGCGAGCTTGTCGGGGTTCAACTGCATGTAGATGCGTTCGATGCGGCCCGAGTCGTCGGCGTCGCCGGTCAGGGCGAGGAACGGGGTGCCGTCGGGGAGGTGCATCGCCATGCCGGTCCGCCCGTTGACCTGCACGACCTGCGACACGAGACCGAGGTCGAGGGCCCTTTGGTTGAGCCACACCAGCAGGCGGGCGACACGATCCCGACCGACGACCGGGCGCCGCGCCGCACGTTGGAGCGGACCACCGTCGGTGAGGGTCACGACGTCCGGGGCGAGAACGTCCATCAGCGCTTCCAGGTCGCCCGAGCCGAGGGCGACGGCCAGGTTCACCAAAGTGGCGGGAGGAATCTCCAACGCCTCCACGCGGCCCGCTGCAACGGGATCCGCCGACTCCCTCGATCCCGAAACCCCATCGACGTCGCTCCCCCAGGCCGGGCGTGCCGCCGCGATGCGGCGCCTCGTCCGGGAAGCGATCTGGCGAGTGGCCTCGGTGGAACGCTCCACCGCTGCGGCGACCTCGTCGAAGGAATAACCGAACACGTCGTGCAGCAGGAGGACGGCCCGTTCTACCGGCGACAACTCGTCGAGCATCACCAGGAACGAGAACGTCAACGAGTCGGCGAGAACGGCCTGTTCCTCCGGTGACGTCGCCCCGTCGGGCACGTCGCCGACCTGCGAGACGACGGGCTCGGGCAGGTAAGGACCCACATAGGTCTCACGCCGACGCGACGCCGCCTTGAGCCTGTCGAGCGACAGGCGGGTCGTCACCCGGACCAGGTAGCCCTCCGGGTCCGCGACGTCGGACCGGTCCGCCGAGGACCAACGGATCCACGCGTCCTGGGCGACGTCCTGCGCGTCGGCGACACTGCCGGTCATCCGATAGGCGATGCCCTCCAACTTCGGGCGAAGGCGCTCGAATCCGGTGGCGTCCATGCCGCCAGCATGCCTGTCCGAGTCGTGCGCCACACCGCTCGATCGGTGCGGAAGGAGGTTCAGTAGCGTCGGGTTCCGTGGCGATGATCGAGGAACCACCGTTCGACCTGCTCTGCCCCGGCCGGCGACCGACCGGGATCGGACCGGTCCTCGTGCCAGCGGAAGAGACCGGTGGACCGGACTGGAACGGCTTCGCCCACCTGCTCGGACGGATCGCCGACACGCGGCTGCTGCCGGGCGTGAACGTCGAGGTGGCCGGGATCGTCCAGCCGGACCCGAAGGTCCGTGCCGAAGTCGTCGCGACCACGGGGGCAGCTCTCGGGGATTCGACGTTCGTCGCAGGTGTGCGCGCCGAACCAGGAGACGACGGCGGACTCGACCCGGCCCAGTTGGCCGGCGAGGTCCAGGCTGCGGCCCGGGCAGGAGCGGTGCCGCTACTGCTGCCGTCGCCGGTCCTCGATGCTCTCGCTGTCGACGAACTCCTCGGCCTCGTCGCCTGGGCAGGTGACTGGTGCGATCGTCTCCTCGTCACCGAGGGCGCCTGGGAGATCGAGATGTTCGGGGCGCTGCTCGCCGTCGAGCACTGCATCGGGGTGATCCACCGGTCGCGGAGACGGACCTTCGAGTGGGACCGCATCCGCCTGCGGGACGAGACCCGACCCGACTTCCAGATCTTCAGCGCGAACGACCGCGCCGTCGACCAGATCATGTTCGGCGCCGACCACTGCCTCGACCTCGCGGCCGTGGTTCCCGACCTGATCGAGTCCCGCGACGACGCCTGGGAAGCCGAGGACATCGCGGCACTCGAACGTCAGGACGCGCTACAGGCCCTGGCTTCGATCGTGTCCCGCGACCCCGTCGACGGCACCGGTCACGCCCTCGCCAGAGTGCTGCACGCGCGCGGTTGGCTCGCCCACGACCGCATCCTCGGAGTGACCACGAGACGCCCACCCTCCGACGACGAACTGATCAGAACCGCCCTCCACCGCCTCGAACCCTGACGGACCGACGCCACGCCGCTCCGGCTCTACCAGCCTCGACCCTGGCGTGGCATGCTCCCCTGACCTACGACCGAGGGGAAACATGGCCGACCTGACAGCCGACCAACGCAACGCACTCGCCGCGATCGTCGGCGACGAGAACGTGCTGACGGGCGAAGCCGTCAACGAGGATCACACCCACGACGAATGCCTGACCGTCGAGGCCGTGACGCCGCTCGCCGTCGTGAGACCGGCCGAAGCGGACCAGGTCGCGGCGATCGTGAAGTGGGCCGCCGACAACGGCGTGCCCGTCACCGCCCGAGGCTCCGGCACCGGCCTCTCCGGGGCGTGCATCCCCCGCCCCGATGGGTTGCTCGTCTCCTTCGAACGGATGACCTCGATCATCGAGATCGACGTCGACAACCAGGTCGCGGTCGTCCAACCCGGAGTGACGCTCGCCGAACTCGACGAAGCCACCAAGGCGGTCGGTCTCGTGTACCCGGTGTTCCCGGGTGAGAACTCGGCGAGCCTCGGCGGCAACGTGGCGACCAACG
>JAGQSN010000123.1 GCA_020439555.1 Acidimicrobiales bacterium
CTCAACGCCTTCCCCTACGGCAGCGGTCACCTGATGGTCCTCCCACAGCGGGCCGTACCGGATCTCGCCGACCTGACTCCGACCGAGTCCGCCGAACTCTGGGCCGGTGTGAACGACGCTGTCGTCGCCATCCGGTCGGCCTACCGGCCCGACGGTGTGAACGTGGGCATGAACCTCGGTGCAGGCGCCGGGGCCGGAGTTCCTGACCACCTCCACGTCCACTGCCTGCCCCGCTGGTCGGGTGACACGAACTTCGTCACCGCTATCGCCGAGACCAGAGTCCTGCCCGAGCCGCTCGCCGTGAGCTGGGAGAAGCTGCGCGCAGCGTGGCCGGCCGGTTAGTCGGCTGATTGCTCGGCGGCTCGGTCGGCCGTCCGGCGGTTGGGGAGCTTCCGGTCGCCACCACTACCGTCGGAGCGTGGCCGACGAGACCGACGACTACGAGGACGAGTACGCGGACGAACTGCCCGAGGACCTGAACGTCTCGGAGTTCGTCGGGCCGTACGTCTTCCCCAACAACAACCGTCGACGGGTTCCGGGCTACATCTACATCGCCGTCGGCGTCGTGTGTGTGGCGCTGTGGGCCTTCACCCGCAGCGGGGACCCGGTCCTCGTCAACTTCGGGGTCCTCGTCGCAGGTGTGGCGTTGATCCTCATCGGCCTCTACCACCAGGTCGCCGGGTGGAACCTCGACTTCGACGAGCGTGACGCCCTGGTCGCCGCTACGCGCCAGGTCGGATTCCCGGTCGGTCACGCCTCGGCGCAACTCGGCTGGCGTGGGCTTCGCAGCCGCCCGACATGGCGGATCCTGCTGTACTCGGCGGAGAACCCGCCGGCCCAGCGCGGCCTCGTCCTGGTGGACGGCGTGGACGGCGAGGTCGTCTCCTGGTTCTCCGAGGACAATCCGGAGGACTGGAGCGACCTGGACGGCGCCCTGGACAGCAGCGGAGATCGCTGAACCAGGGGCTTGCCACCGTTCGGGACTCCGGCGTGGAAAGCTGGGTCGACCTCCCGTCGGGAGGGGCACGCCACGACCGAGTGCTAACTTCTGCAAGCAGTCCTTCGCTCCAGGAGAGCTCATGTTCGACGGCCGTTTCAGGGCCAACGCAGAACGGACGCTGAAGCCCGTCGGGCAGCAGTTGAAGCGCACCGGCATCACCGCTGACCACCTGACCGTCATCGGCGTGCTCATGGCGCTCGCAGCCGCGTTCGCCATCGGCAATGGCTCGTTGCGCATCGGGTTCGTGCTGCTCGTTCTGACCGCGCTGCCGGACGTTCTCGACGGTGCGGTGGCCAAGGCGTCGGGTACGGCATCCTCCCGCGGCGCCTTCTTCGACTCGGTGGCCGACCGCTTCACCGACGCTCTCCTGCTCGGCGGAGTCGCCTGGTACCTGGCGGACACCGAAGGGGGACGGGCACCGCTGCTGCCGATGGCAGTGCTGGCTGCGTCGATGCTCATCTCCTACGAGAGAGCGAAGGCCGAGTCTCTCGGCTACAACGCGAAGGGCGGCTTGATGGAGCGCGCCGAGAGGTTGATCGCCCTCGCGCTCGGCCTCGTGTTCAGCGAGCTGCTCGTGGCGATCCTCTGGATCATGTTGGCGTTGACGCTCCTGACGGCGGTCCAGCGTTTCGTGAAGGTCTGGAAGCAGGCGACGGCGGCGACGCCGGTTCTGGCGGAGCGTCCGACGATGCGTACGAGGGTGCGGACCCGTCACGCCGATCGCCGCGTGGCGCGTTCGACCCAGCGCCAGGTCCGACGACGCTCCTCGCTTCGTCCACCCCGCTGAGGTCCCGTGCCGCCGAGTCCCTCCTACCTGGGCTACCGAACCGCGAGCGCGATCGCGCGCTGCCTCCCCGAGGCGGCCATTGCGCCCACGAGCCGCATCGCCGGCCTCGTCGCTCCGCATCTCATGAAGGACCGAGCGGCGATGGCTGCGCGGCACCAACAGCGCGCGAGACCCGACCTCGACGGAGCCGAGCTGAACGCGGCGGTCAGAGCCGTGTTCAGCTCGTACGTCCACTACTGGCTCGAGTCCTTCCGCCTTCCCGGTACCACGGCCGCAAAGCTCGATTCCGGCTTCTCCCACGAAGGGTTCGACCACGTCCTGCGTGGGCTGGATGCTGGACGCGGTGTCATCCTCGCCCTTCCGCACCTTGGTGGATGGGAGTGGGCGGGTTTCTGGCTCACCGCCGTTCGCGATATCCCCATGTCGGTCGTGGTCGAACAGGTCGAGCCCCCGGAGCTCGCCGAGTGGTTCACCAGTTGGCGCAGCCGCTTTGGTATGGAGGTCATCCCGTTGGACGCCTCTGCCGGGACGAAGGCCTCCGCCGCGCTCGCAGCGAATCACGTCCTGAGCCTCATCTGCGATCGGGACATCTCCGACAACGGCGTGCCGGTGGTCCTGCTCGGCGAGGAGACCACGATGCCGGCCGGCCCGGCGACTCTCGCCATCCGATCAGGAGCGCCTCTGATCCCTGCCGCCGTCTACCTGGACGAGCATGGGTACCACCACGGCGTCGCCCGTGAGCCGATCGACACGACGCGCCGCGGCAAGCTCCGCGCCGACGTCGCCCGGATCACCCAGGATCTGGCCGACGCGATCGGTGAGTTGATCCTCGCCGCTCCCGAGCAGTGGCACCTGCTCCAACCGAACTGGCCGAGCGACCGAAGCGGAGCGGAGGACCGATGAGGGTCGGTCTCGTCTGCCCGTACAGCATCAGCATCCCCGGTGGGGTGCAGGAACAGGTGCTGGGCCTGGCCCGGTCGTTGCGGCGCAGGGGTCATCCGACGCGGATCCTGGCACCGTCCGACGGCCCCCCACCCGACGGCTGGGTCACCCCTCTCGGGAACTCGATCCCGACCGCAGCGAACGGATCGGTTGCTCCGATCGCCCCGGACCCGTCCGCGCAGCTTCGCCTCATCCGGGCCGTCAGGGATGAGGACTTCGACCTGCTCCACCTGCACGAGCCGCTCGCCCCGGGTGCGTGTATGACCGCCGCGGTCGTGAAGCCCTGCCCGCTCGTCGGGACGTTCCACGCCGCCGGGACGAGTGCTTCGTACCGGTTCGGCGCGCCTCCGTTGCGCTGGCTCGCGAGCCGGCTCGACGCTCGGGTCGTCGTGTCGGCAGAGGCCGAGGCCCTCGCCAAGAGCCACCTCGGCGGCACCTACGAACACCTCTTCAACGGAATCGAGGTCGACCGTTTCGAGGCCGTCGAGCCGTGGCCGACGAACGGCCCCACGATCTTCTTCCTCGGACGTCACGAACCGCGTAAGGGACTCGACGTGCTGCTCGCCGCCATGCCGACGCTGCCGGCCGATGTCGAGGTCTGGATCGGTTCGGACGGCCCCGACACGGAGCGCCTCAAGGTCCGCCACGCAGGCGACCCGCGGTTGCACTGGCTGGGTCGCCTGAGCGACGAGGAGAAGCGACGACGACTCCGTGCCGCTGACGTGTTCTGTGCTCCATCCCTGCGGGGCGAGTCCTTCGGGGTGGTGTTGCTGGAGGCGATGGCCGGGCGTGCTGCGATCGTGGCGTCCGATCTGAGCGGTTACCGCCTCGTGGCCCGCGACGGCGTCGACGGCCTGCTCGTCCCGCCCGGTGACCCGGTCGCTCTCGGGAACGCCCTGAACAGGGTGCTCGGCGACGACGCCCTCCGGTCGCGCCTGGTGTCATCCGCGACCGAACGTGCTGCGGACTTCTCGATGGACGCGCTGGCCGAACGGTACGAGGAGATCTACGACCGCATCACGGTGCCTGCT
The DNA here is from genome assembly GCA_020439555.1 of Acidimicrobiales bacterium. Lineage (GTDB taxonomy): Bacteria > Actinomycetota > Acidimicrobiia > Acidimicrobiales > Iamiaceae > Aquihabitans. The sequence continues at coordinate 3,761 of JAGQSN010000123.1, forward strand.
CCACGGTCGAAGGGCTGGCGACGGAACCGTCCGCTTCGTGCGCCCTGAGCCTCGAACCGAGCCGGTCGCGGGGAGGGGGTGGCAGGCGGTCGAACGACCACCCCGTAGGATCGACCCGATGGCAACCTCGATCTCGCCCGAAACCAAGTGACGACCTCGGTGCGAGAAGTCCAGGTACGAGACCAGCCGGCGAGCGCTTCGACCCTGCTGGCGCTGCTGGGGGTCGCTGTCCTCCTGCCCGTTCTGGTCATCGCTCTCTTGATCCTTCCCGTCTGGGCCGCCCTCGTGGTCTCCGTGGTCGCCGCAGCCGTCGCATCCTGGATCGCCTGGTCGCGAGCGACGACGACCGTCCGTCGACTCAGCGGCGGATCGCCCGCTGATCCGGTGCGTCACGCGCGACTCCTCAACATCGTCGACGGGCTCTGCCTCGCGGCCGGTGTCCAGGCGCCGAACGTCGACGTCGTCGAGGACGCGGCCGCGAACGCGCTCGTGGCGGGTCGTTCCGAGCGCGACGCGGTGATCGTCGTTACCAGCGGTCTGCTCGAAGCGCTGGACCGGGTCGAACTGGAGGGTGCTATCGCCCACCAACTGGTGCAGTTGCGAGACCCGAGCCTCGGCTCGGCGACAGTTGCCGTGACGACGGTCGGCCTTCCGGTCCTGCTGGCCGACCGCCTCGGACGGACCGGTGGGTCGGGCCAGAGACGTCCGAGGCCGATTCGGCTCGGTGTTGGTGTGGACCGACAGACCTGGTCGGACCTGGATGCGGTCTCGCTGACCCGGTATCCGCCGGGCCTGATAGGGGCGTACGAGGACTGCGAGCGGGTGGGAACCGTTCTGGCGTCTGCCTCGACTGCGACGGCCCACCTGTGGATGGCGCCTCCGATAGCGACGTCGGTTCGAACCGCTGGAGAAGCGGACCGCGACGGTGAACCCCGTGAGCGTGACCTGGCGGAGCGGATCGACATCCTCCGCGAGCTCTGACGCCCATCCACCGCTGACGCCGACAGGTTCGGGAGACTGGGACGCCGCGGACCCACCACCCCGAATCACCCGGAGCCAGCGAGATGGACGACGAAGACCTCTTCTACGACGAATCCGATCATGACGAAGCGGACGGGCCGCGGGGAGACGACGGAGCGTCCGGGGAAAGCGGTTCCTGGTTCTCGAACCTGACGCCTGGTCGGCGCAAGGGTCTGATCATCGGTGCCGTGGTCGCCGTCATTGCGCTGATCGGTGGGGTCGCGATCGCTCTGACCGGAGGTGATGACTCGGCGGAACCGGTGGTCACCACGACGATCGCCACGACGACGATCCCGAAGATCACGACCACGACCGAACCCGACACCGGACCCGCCGCTCCCCTGACCGGACTGAGGATGACCGACCCGGGTGCTGCGACGCGCCCCGCGTTGGCCGTCAAGATCGACAACCTCGACACCCCTCGTGAATCGGCGGTGCCACAGGCCGGACTGTCAAAGGCGGACGTCGTCTTCGAGGAGATCGTCGAAGGCAACATCACGCGCCTCGTCGCAGTCTTCCAATCCCAATCCCCGGGCAACCGGGTCGGGCCCGTCCGTTCGGCACGCACGACCGACGTGCACCTGCTGCCTCAACTCGGTCGCACCCTGCTGGCCTGGTCCGGGGGCAACGGTGGTGTCGTGGCTGCGGTTCGGGCGACGCCGTCGATCATCGACATGGGCCACGACGCCGCCACACCGGCCTACTCGCGGGACCGCAGTCGACGTGCCCCGCACAACCTGTTCGTCGATGCCGGCAGTCTCTGGTCCCGCGCTCCCGGCGAGGTGACCCCGCCGAAGCCCCTCTTCGAGTACCGAGCCAAGGGCGAGAAGGTCGTGGCCGGGAATCATCCGTCGATCGGGGTCGACCTGACGTGGGGCGGAGGCGCAGCGTCGTCGCCGGTCGGTTGGCGGTGGGACCCTGCACTCAGGCTCTACCGGCGTTCGCAGAACGGTCGCCCCCACGAGGACGAGGCCGGTCCGATCGTCAGCCAGAACGTGGTGGTGCTGGTGACCGAGTACGGGCAGAGCCCCGCTGACCTCCGTTCGCCCGAAGCTCACACCGTCGGTTCCGGCGAGGCGTTCGTCTTCACGGCCGGGAAGGTCGTGACCGGGCGTTGGGACCGCCCGGCAGCAGAACAGCCGGCTCGGCTCACCACCGCGAGCGGCGAAGTGATCAAGCTCACCCCCGGACAGACCTGGATCGAGCTGCCCCGGGCCGGGGGTGTGAAGCCGCTCTGAGTTTGTGGGCCCCTGTGCCCGGAACGGGCTTCGGGATCGCCAGGGACGCTACGTAGAATGTCGGCATGGCCGACACAACCACCAGCACCAGCGGCGCTCCTGCGAGCGCCGGAACCACCGGCACCCAACTGGTGAAGCGTGGGTTGGCAGAGATGCTCAAGGGCGGCGTCATCATGGACGTCGTCGACCCGGAACAGGCCAAGATCGCCGAGGATGCCGGTGCCGTGGCGGTCATGGCTCTCGAACGTGTGCCGTCCGACATTCGTCGGGACGGCGGCGTCGCCCGGATGTCTGACCCTGAGATGATCGAGGGGATCAAGGCGGTCTGCACGATCCCGGTCATGGCAAAGGCGCGCATCGGCCACTTCGTCGAAGCCCAGATCCTCGAGGCGCTCGGCGTCGACTACGTCGACGAGT
>JAGQSN010000124.1 GCA_020439555.1 Acidimicrobiales bacterium
TGGAGCATCTACGAGAAGATGGTGGTGAAGGGGCGGCAGTTCGACGACATCTACGACCTCGTCGGGATTCGCGTCCTGGTCGACTCGATGCGTGACTGCTACGCCGCCCTCGGGTCCATCCACTCGACCTGGCGCCCGGTGCAGGGACGCTTCAAGGACTACGTGGCCATGCCCAAGTTCAACCTGTACCAGTCGTTGCACACCACGGTCATCGGACCCCAGGGCAAGCCGTTGGAGGTCCAGCTCCGGACCTACGAGATGCACCATCGGGCCGAGCACGGCGTGGCCGCCCACTTCGCCTACAAGGGGGGCTCGGCCGACGAGCTCGCCTGGTTGAACCGGATCGTCGACTGGCAGCAGGAGACGTCGGATCCGGCCCAGTTCATGGAGACGCTCAAGGGGGACCTGGACCAGGACGAGGTCTACGTGTTCACCCCCAAGGGCAAGGTCGTGACGATGACCCGGGGTGCGACCCCGATCGACTTCGCGTACGCGATCCACACCGAGGTCGGACACGCGTGCGTCGGCGCTCGTGTGAACGGTCGCCTGGTGGCGTTGAGCCATGAGCTGTCCTCGGGTGACACGTGCGAGATCTTCACCTCGAAGGTGGAGGGCACGGGTCCGAGCCGTGATTGGCTCCAGATCGCCAAGACTCCCCGGGCGGCGAACAAGATCCGCCAGTGGTTCTCCCGCGAACGTCGGGAGGACGCACGGGAGAACGGTCGTGAAGACCTCCAGAAGCAGCTGCGCAGGGAAGGACTGCCGACCCAGAAGCTGCCTCCCTCGCTGATCGCCGAAGTGGCCGCAGGATTCAACTACGCGGACGTCGACTCCCTGTACGCCGCGATCGGCGAGCACCATGTCTCGCCCGAAGCAGTCGTCGGGCGAATCTCCAAGCTGCTGCGCTCCGGTGATCCGGCCCGCGAGGAACAGTTGCCGACGACGGTCAACCGGGCGCGGTCGATCCGCTCGAACCGTCCGGGGGTCGGGGTACACGTCGAAGGACTCGACGACGTGCTCGTCCGGCTGTCGCGGTGCTGCACTCCGGTTCCCGGGGACGAGATCATCGGTTTCGTGACCCGTGGTCGTGGCGTGTCGGTGCACCGCGCCGACTGTTCGAACGCGGCTTCGCTCCAGGCAGGTCAGCGCGACCGCCTCATCGAGGTCGAATGGGACGAGGACTTCGCGGGGGGTTCGTTCGTGGCGGCGATCGAGGTGAAGGCGATCGACCGGCCGAACCTGTTGCGAGACGTCTCGATCGTGCTCGCCGAAGCGCACGTGAACCTGCTGTCGGGCAACCTGATCGCGGCCGGCGACCGGACAGCCTCCATGAGGTTCGAGTTCGAGTCCGGGGACACGACCCATCTCTCCACGGTTCTGGCGGCGATCCGCCAGATCGACGGTGTCTACGACTCCCACCGCGTCCTGCCCGGAGCGGCAACGGTCGGCTGAGCGCTTCCTACGGGAGGCGTGCCGGGGGCCGGACGCGGATACCTTCGAACGGATGCCTTCCTCGGTCGACGACCTGATCAGCGCAGACGCTCCCGGATGGTTCCGGCGGGCCCTGCACACCCCGTTCTTCGACGAGCACGTCGAAGTCGAGGGGTCCGACATCCACTATCTGGCATGGGGTGAACCAGGTCGCAGAGGCCTCGTGTTCGTACACGGCGGCGGCGCCCACGCCCACTGGTGGACCCACGTGGCTGCCCCTTTCGCCCGCCAGTACCGGGTCGTTGCCCTGGACCTGTCCGGCCACGGTGACAGCGGCTGGCGGGAGAAGTACTCGCTGGAGACCTGGGCGGCCGAGGTGATGGCCGTCGCCGACGACGCCGGCATCGAGGGGCCGCCGGTGATCATCGGGCACTCGATGGGCGGTTTCGTCACCATCGCCACCGCAGCGCTGCACAGCGATCGCCTGGCCGGAGTGATCGTGCTCGATTCGCCGGTCACCGAGCCCGACCCCGAGATCGGCCAAGCGCAGGCGGGCCAGGCGTTCGGCCAGCCGAAGGTCTATCCGACGCGTGCCGAGGCGCTGGCCCACTTCCGAACCGTGCCTCCCCAGGAGCACTACCTGGACTTCGTCATGCACCACGTCGCTGCGCGGTCCGTGCGGGAGGTAGAGGGCGGGTGGAGTTGGAAGTTCGACCACCACCTTTTCAGCGCCTTCACCGGGTCGATCCGAACTGTCGCCCTCCCGTACCTGCACGAGCTCCGCTGCCGATTCGCGCTCCTGCGGGCGGAGTTCGGACTGGTCACCCCCGACATCGGGGAGTTCATGTACCAGCGGCTCGGTCGCAGCGCCCCGGTCGTCGAGCTACCCGAGGCGGGCCACCACGGCATGCTCGACGAACCCCTCGTCGTGTCGACCGCGGTGAGGACTCTTCTCGCCGACTGGGACCACTCGCTGCCCAGACGCGCTGCCGGCTAACCGGTTCGGGGGCCCGGACGGGCGACCGGTAGCCTCGGCTCCCCATGGCTCGACCCCGCTTCCAGGCTCTGAAGGGCACACAGGACGTACTCCCGCCGGAGTCGTCCCGTTGGGAACGGCTGCTCGCGGCGTACGCCTCCGTCGTGGAGCGGGCCGGTTACGGACTGGTCCAGTCGCCGATGTTCGAGGACATCGGAGTCTTCCAACGGGAATCGGAGGGCGCCGACGCGGTCCGCAAGGAGA
>JAGQSN010000125.1 GCA_020439555.1 Acidimicrobiales bacterium
TGGATGCGGGCCAACGAGCCCGTCTACTGGGACGGACAGGCGTGGGGAATCTCGCGCTACGAGGACATCAAGGCGATCTCGAAGGATCCGGAGACCTTCTCCTCGGCGCAGGGCATCCGGGCCGACTCCGGACCGCTGAGCATGATGATCGACATGGACGACCCGGAGCACTTCCGCCGTCGCAAGCTCGTCAACAGGGGCTTCACGCCGAAGCGCGTACGCGACCGCGAGAGCGAGATCCGGGAACTCTGCGACCAGATAATCGACGACGTGTGCGAGCGAGGCGAGTGCGACTTCGTCAACGACATCGCCGCCTGGCTGCCGCTGCACGTGATCGCCAACGACCTCGGCGTCGAGCGGTCCGACCGGGCACAGCTCCTCGAATGGAGCGACGCGATGCTCTCGGCGCTCACGGGCGATCCTGCGTCGCTCGAACCCGCCACCAACGCGTTCATCGGTTACACGGAGTACGCGACGAGGGTGATCGAGGACCGCAGGGAGAACCCCGCGGGCGACCTCATGAGCGTGTTGTGCCACGCCGAGGTCGACGGCGATCGGCTCGACCACCAGGCCCTCATCGACGAGTCGCTCCTCATCCTCATCGGAGGTGACGAGACCACCCGCCACGTCATCTCCGGAGGGGCCTACCAACTGCTGCTCGAACGCGACGACCGCTGGGAGCGCATCCGCGCCGACCGGACCCTCCTGCCCGGCGCCGTCGAGGAGATGCTGCGCTGGGTGACCCCGATCAAGAACATGAACCGCACCGCCACACGGGATGTGGAGATGCGCGGACGGATGATCGAGGCGGGCGACAACGTCCTGTTGCTGTACCCCTCCGCGAACCGGGACGAGGACGTGTTCGAGGACCCGTTCCGCTTCGACATCACTCGCTCCCCGAACGACCACCTCGCGTTCGGCGGCTACGGCACCCACTACTGCCTCGGCAACAGCCTCGCCCGTCTGGAACTGCGGATCATGTTCGAGCACCTTCTCGAACGACTGCCCGACCTCGAACTGGTAAGCCTCGAGGAGCCCGCCTACAGGGCCGCGAACTTCGTCAGCGGCTACGAGCACATGCCGGTGCGCTTCACCCCCACCCGACCGCGATCCGCCGCCTGACGGAGGACCCGCGAATGACACAGCCGCCTCCCGAAGCAGTCCTTTCCGAGTCGTCCCCGCCGGTGACGATCCATGGCGTGGGGCCGGTTCGGATCGTCACCATCGAACGACCCGAGGTCCGAAACGCGGTCGACCGTCCCACCGCGGATGCCCTCGTCACGGCGTTCACCGACTTCGACACGGACGACTCGGCGTCGGTCGCGATCCTGACCGGCTCGGGTGGAACGTTCTGCGCAGGAGCCGACCTGAAGGCGATCAGCGACGGACGCGGCACACGTGTCCGCCCCGACGGTCCCGGTCCGCTCGGGCCGACGCGGATGCTTCTGTCCAAGCCGGTCATCGCCGCGGTGGAGGGTCACGCCGTGGCCGGCGGTCTGGAGTTGGCGCTCTGGTGCGACATGCGCGTCGCCGCCACCGATGCGGTGTTCGGTGTCTACTGCCGGCGTTGGGGCGTCCCGCTGATCGACGGCGGGACCATCCGCCTCCCCCGCCTGATCGGCCACAGCCACGCGCTCGACCTGATCCTCACCGGCCGAGGCGTCTCGGGCGATGAGGCTCGAATGATGGGACTGGCGAACCGGTTGGTCGAACCGGGTCGGGCGCTCGACGCCGCGATCGAGTTGGCGGAACAGCTGGCCGCGTTCCCGCAGCGTTGTCTGCGCAGCGACCGCCTGTCGTCCTACGAGCAGTGGCCGCTACCGCTGGAGGAGGCCATCTCCGCCGAGTACCGGCACGGAATCGCGACCATCGAATCCGGCGAGACGCTGGAAGGTGCCGCGCGCTTCGCCGCCGGTGCCGGTCGCCACGGCCAGTTCTGAGTCGGCCCTCGGTCGGTCAGCCGTTCCGGTCCCGATCGGCCTCCGCCACCTCGCGGGCCCAGCGGTAGTCGGCCTTGCCGGCCGGTGAACGACGGATCTCATCCACCAGCACGAGGTGCTTCGGCAGCTTGTAGCCGGCCAGCGAACTACGTCCGAACTCCCGCAACTCCTCCAGGCTCGGCGGAGACGACGGGTCCGAAGGTTCGACGAGCGCCGTCACCGCGGACCCCCATCGTCCGTCGGGTGTGCCGACGACGAGCACGTCGCGCACCGACGGGTGGTCGACGATCGTCGCCTCCACCTCCTCGGGGAAGACCTTCTCTCCGCCCGTGTTGATGCACTGCGAACCGCGTCCGAGGAGTTGGATCGACCCGTCAGCTTCGACGGTCGCCATGTCGCCGGTGAAGCAGTAGCGAGCACCGTCGACCTCCACGAAGGTCTCGGCGGTCTTCTTCGGGTCGTTCAGGTAGCCGAGCGGAAGGTGACCGGCGTTCGCGACACGGCCGATCACACCGGAGCCCGGTTCGACCCGGCGCAGGTCGTCGTCGAGAACACAGGTCCGCGGACCGGGCGTGAAACGGGCGAGCCCGTCGATCACGTCACCAGCGGCGACCCGCTGCGAACCTTGCAGGCCGCTTTCGGAGGAGCCGAACCCGTCGACGATCGCCCGCCCCGGGAACAGCTCCGCGATGCGCGCCTTGAGCGACGGCGATATCGGGGCGCCGCCGTTGGAGATCGAGAAGAGCCCATCCGCGTTCCACCGTCCCGGGTTCGCCTCCCAGGTGTCCATGACCGGTCGCCCTACCGCGTCCCCGATGACCGTCAGAGTGTTCACGCCTTCGTCGTGCACCGCCTGCCAGACGGCTTCGGGGTCGAGGCTCGCCGGCTGGAGGATCGTCCGGCCACCGCAGAGAAGCCACGAGAACGCCGTCCACTGGGCCGCAGCGTGCATGAGCGGTGCCAGCGGGAAATAGGTGAAGGCGGGGACGATTCGCTCCTGGAGTTCGGACAGCGACTCGATCGGTCCTTGGAGCCGCATCGGGTCACCCCCGCCGATGCAGGCGTAGAACGCGTCCTCGTGACGCCACTGCACGCCCTTCGGGAGCCCGGTCGTCCCACCCGTGTACATGAGGTACTCGTCGTCGCTGCTGCGCCCCTCGGTCACGACCGGCTCCGGCGACGAGGCAGCCAGCACCTCCTCGAGTTCACGGGCACCGGGGAGCGACACCTCCTCACCCTCGACGAGGTCCGGTGCCGGGTCGTCTACGACGAGCAGGACCTTCAGATCCTCCACCCCGCCGGGAACGGTCGCTATGGCGCCGGTGAGCGAGCGATGCACGAGGAGCGCGACGGCACCGCTGTCGTCGAGCAGGTGGCCGATCTCCGAACCGGTGTACCGGAAGTTCATGTTGACCGGGATCGCCCGCAGCGAGAACGCCGCGATCATCGCTTCGAGATAGGTCGCGTCGTTGCGGAGGAACAGTCCGATCCGGTCGCCGGGTCCGATCCCCTCCTTGCGGAAATGGTGGGCGAGGCGGTTCGCCCGCTCGGCCATCTCCCTGTAGGTGCGTCGTTGCGGACCGCACACGATCGCCTCCCGGTCCGCGACCAGGGGCCAGACGCTCTCCCACATGTCCGCGAAGTTGAAGCTGGCAGCCGGTGCGACATCCGTCATGACCTGACAGTGTGTCAGGAATCGTCCTCGTCGGCGCGCGGCCTTCCCACCGCTCGGCCTCGGGTCCGATCGGCGACCCCCGCTAATCTGACGGACCGTCAGATTCGTTGCTTCCCGATGTGAGGACCCCATGACCGCCAGCTCCGCCCCTCTCGCCGGGGTCCGCGTCATCGAGAGTTCGATGCTCGGACCCGCCGCCATCACCACCCACCTCGCGGATCTCGGGGCCGAGGTGATCAAGGTCGAGAGCCCTTCGGGCGACTACGTCCGCCGGATGACCTGGCCCATCGTCGAGGGCGTCTCGCTGATGCACCTACACGTGAACCGCGGGAAGCGTTCGGTGGTACTCGACCTGCGCACCGAAGGCGGGGTGCAGACCTACCTCGACCTCGTGCGCGACGCGGACGTAGTGATCGAGGCGATGCGGCCGGGCGGCCTGGAACGTCGTGGCCTCGGCTACGACAAGCTCCGCGAGGTCAACCCCCGGATCGTGTTCTGCACGATCTCCGGCTACGGCATGACCGGCCCGTACGCCGACCTGCCGAGCCACGGCGTCGCGTACGACGTGTGGGCCGGGCTCGTGAAGCCCGAGATCACCGAGGACGGCTTCCCCGCGATCCCGGAACACCCGAGTGTCGGCATCCACGCCGGGCCGCTCTTCGGTGCCCTCGGCGTGCTCGCCGGTGTCATCCGGGCCCGCTCGACCGGTGAAGGGTGTCGCCTCGAGATCGCCCAGAGCGACGCCGCGGCAGCCATGGACTGGCTGCGCAGCGAGACCTGGAAGGCGTATGAACGTCCCGAGGACGAGGTCACGGGCAACGCCTCGGACAACTACGTCCGCCGCGCCCCCGGTACCGCCGGGATGCGCGACGGTGTCCGTTACCAGTTCTACGAAGCCGCCGACGGGCGATACGTCCTGTTCCAGGCCTCGGAGCGGGAGTTCTGGAAGAACTTCTGCGAGGGCGTCGGCCGCCAGGACCTCTTCGAGGCCCACCCGGGCGCCCAGTACGCGGATCACGCCGTCGGCAACGTCGAACTCCGCAAGGAACTCGTGGAGATCTTCCGAACCAAGTCCGCCCAGGAATGGGTCGACTTCGGCCTGGAGATCAACACGCCGATGGTCGCCGTCAACACCCCGCAGACCCTCGCGGACGACCCGCAGTTCCAGGACCGCTTCCCTTGGATCCCGGCCGAACGCCTCGGCGCGGACCAGACCCCGTCGCCGATCAAGTACCTCGACGTCGAAGTACCGGTGCCCACGAAGGCGCCGACGGTCGGCCAGCACACCGACCAGGTCCTGCACGAGGTCCTCGGTTACGACGACGCGAAGATCGCCGAACTGCGCGCCGCCGGGACCTTCGGCGACCCGACCGACGCGTAAGATCTGACGGCCCGTCAGAAAAGTCTGGAGCCCTGATGCACCTGCAGCTCACCGAGGAGCAGGAGGCGCTGCGCGACGCCGTCAGCCGCTTCCTCGAGAAAGCCGCCACCCCTGAAGCCGTCCGCGAGTCCGAGCCACTCGGCTGGGACCCCGCGGTCTGGTCCGGCCTCACCGACATGGGCGTGCCGACACTCGGCGTCGCCGAGGAACACGGCGGCTCCGGCGCATCGCTGCGGGACCTCGCCGTGGTGGCCGAGGCGTGCGGCGTCCGACTCGCTCCCGCACCCGTCGTGGAGACGATGGTCGCGGCGCGCCTGCTCGCCCGATTCGCGGAGCCGGCCGCGGCTCCGCTCGGAGCCCTCGTCGAAGGCGGAGCACCGGTGGTGATCGCGCTCGCGCCCGCGGTCGACGGGCGTTGCCTGCTGGTGCCGGGCGCAGCAGTCGCGGCGGCCGTGGTGGCACTCGACGGCGACGACCTGGTCATCGTCGAGACGTCCGGCCTCGACTCCCCGGCCGACCTCGGCTCCTCCCCCGTGGCCGACGTGGACCTCACGTCCGGCACCCGGACCGTCCTGGCGTCCGGCGACGAGGCACGCGCCGCGCACGACCGGGCGGGCGACGAGTACCGGGCGCTGGCGGCCCGCTGGTTCGTCGGCCTCGCCCGCCAGGCCCAGGCGATCGGCGTCCAGTACGCCACCGAACGGTTCCAGTTCGGGGTCGCGGTCGGTTCGTTCCAGACGATCCAGCACCGCTTCGCCGACATCGCGTGCGACCTGGACGGCGCGGACCTCCTGTCGAACAAGGCCGTCTGGGCGCTCGACGTCGGCGACCCGATCGAGGTGTCGTTCCCGACGATGGCGTTCTGGTTCGCGGGAGACGTCGCCCAACGGGCCTCGTCGTGGTCGTTGCACGTGCACGGCGGCTACGGGTTCA
>JAGQSN010000010.1 GCA_020439555.1 Acidimicrobiales bacterium
ACCATCTTCGCCCCGTGGCGGATGATCCCGTGGCGCTCGACGTGCGTGCCGATCATGAAGCCCGGCACGTCGGCGAGGAACACCAGCGGGATGTTGAACGCGTCGCAGCACCACACGAAGCGAGCCGCCTTGTCAGCGGTGTCCGTGAACAGCACGCCACCCTTGACGGCCGGGTTGTTGGCGACGAACCCGACGGGACGACCGTCGACCAGCCCGAGTCCGCACACCATTTCCGGTGCGAACAGCGGTTTGATCTCGAAGAAACTCTCGGCGTCGACCAGTCCGTCGATGACGGTGTGGACGTCATAGGCCGCTTTGTCGTCGGCGGGGACGCTGCCCGCGTGCAACTCGACAGCGGGCGGTGCCGGGGCGTACTGCGGCGGGTCCTGCCGCCAGGTCGTCGGGAAATAGGTGAACCACGCTCGGGCCTGGTCGATCGCGTCCTCGTCGTCGATCGCGAGGTTGTCCCCGCAACCCGATGTCGTGGCGTGCATGCGAGCGCCACCCATCTCCTCGAGCGTCGTGTGTTCCCCGATCACCATCTCTGCCATGCGCGGTGAACCCAGGTACATCGACGCGTTGCCCTCGACCATGATCACGATGTCGCAGAAGCTGGGGATGTAGGCCCCGCCCGCGGCTGACGGGCCGAACAGGCAACAGATCTGCGGCACCCGACCCGAGAGCTTCACCTGGTTGTAGAAGATCCGGCCCGCTCCCCTACGTCCCGGGAACAACTCGACCTGGTCGGTGATACGGGCACCGGCGGAGTCGACGAGCCAGAAGATGGGTAGTTCGTGGCGCAGCGCGTACTCGGTCAGCCGAACGATCTTCTCGACGGTTCGGGCACCCCACGAACCGGCCTTGACGGTCGGATCGTTCGCCATGACGCACACCGCACGACCGTCGACCCGTCCCACCCCCGTGACCACGCCGTCCGCGGGCAGATCGGTGGCCGACGCGTTGGCCAGCAACGCGTCCTCCACGAACGATCCCTCGTCGAGCAGCAGTGCCAGCCGGTCGCGCACGAACAGCTTCCCCTGGCGTTCGAGCTTGTCGCCCACCTTCGCCAGGTTTCCCGCCATTGCTCTCCGGGCGGCTCCGGCGAGGCGTTGCGCCGTGTCGTCGGGGGTCTCGGAGTGGATCGAGGAACCGTTCGGCGAAGCAGTCGGGTTGGCGTCGGTCACCCGGACGAGCCTACCGATGGTGCAGGACCGCCCCGGGTGTGGCTGTTGCGCGGAACGGCGCAGGAACGGCCCGGAGGATCGATCCGACCGAGACGACCGATCAGGCCCGGCGCATCGCGACGATGGCGATGTCGTCGGTGATCGCCTGGCTGGCGAAGTCCCGTGCCGTGTCCAACAGCGACTTCACGAGAACTCCCGGTTCCGCGCCGGGGTCGCGGCGAAGGACCGAGGCGATGCGCTCCTCACCGAACTGCTCGTCTCCCGACCGCGCCTCGGAGAGACCGTCGGTGTAGAGGAGGACGACGTCTCCACTGTCGAGGCGAAGTTCCCTGGAGTGGTACGTGCCGGCGGGGTCGAGCAGGAGGAGCGGACCTGTGGCCCGGAGCGGTTGGACGTCCTTCGCGTGCCACATCCAGGCGGGCGGATGGCCGGCCGACGCGTAGCGGACCGTGGACGCCTCCGTGTCGAAGACGACCACGCACAGCGAGATCATCTCCTCGCCCCGGTCGGCCTGGGACATCTGAGCGTTGAGTTCTTCCAACGCCTGTGCGGGGTCCCGGAACTGCCTCAGGAACACCCGAAGCAGGTACTTCGCCTGGAAGGCGGTGATCGACGGGTCGATCCCGTGGCCCGTGACGTCGCCGATGACCGCGGCGACACGAGTCGGAGCGACCCGGTACACGTCGTAGAAGTCGCCTGCCATCATCCCGGTGCCCGGGTGGTAGAGGCGTCCGATCTCGAAGCCGCTGATGTCCGGCACCGTCTCGGGTGCGAGGCGTTCTGCCCAGCGTTTCGGAGCGAGATCCTCCTGGCTGAGCACCTCCTCCGCTCGACGTTCCAACGCGAGCCGCCCCTCGGCCAGGCGCGTGTCCCGCACGAAGTCCCGGCCGAACACGACCGACACGACGACCGGGATGAGCACCAACACGAACAGCCAGGAAGTGTCACCGTCCAGGAACGCACCGAGACCCGAACAGAGCGCCAGTACCCAGTAGAGGACCGCCGAGTGAACGTCCTTGCGGAATGCCGAGCGGGCGACCGTCGTCGCGTCCGCGGTACGCCCGAACTCGCTCTCGGCACGGGCCGCGACCTTCTGGAGCCGTTTCGCGGAACGACTCCAGACACCGGCGGCGATCATGCATGCCGCCGCCACGACGAGCAGGAGAGGGGAACTCATGATCGATCAGACCCTACTGCCGGGGACCGGCGCGATTACCCGGGCCATGGCCGCACGCCGATCGCCGGTCGACCGGGAGCCTCTACGGCGATGCGTCTCAGGATGTCGGCAGATGTCGCCTTCGTTCCCTCGGAGGGGCGAACTTGGCCCGTTCCACCCACCTGTAGATGAGCTCGACCCCGATCGCCCCCGCAACGCCGATCGCGAGCGCGAAGGGAAGCGCCGAGGCGTCGGTGTCGAGCTCGAACCCCTTGCTCACGAAGGGGACCACGAACGCCAGAACCGCCATGGCGATCATCACCCCCACCAGCAGTCCCTTCCATGGCTTGAACGGCCGTGAGAGCACCACGAGGATCCAGAGCGCGACCACCAGTGCTGCGGCAGTCGCCATCGTTCTCGCCTGGTCCACTTCGAGGTCTTCGGCTCGCGCCGTGAGATAGCTGGCGAAGATCGCCACACCGGTCACGGCACCGGCCGGCACGGAGAACATCAGAACCCGCCTCAGGAAACCAGGGCGATAGCGGGCCGGGTTCGGCCCGAGCGCCAGGAAGAAGGCCGGGATGCCGATCGTCACGCCGGAGATGAGGGTGAGGTGCCTTGGAAGGAACGGATACGTCATTCCCGCCACGGTCACGCAGACCGCCAGGAGCAACGAGTAGGTGTTCTTCGCCACGAAGAAGCTCGCGACCCGTTCGATGTTGCCGATGACCCGGCGACCCTCTCCGAGGACGTTGGGAAGGCGCGCGAACCGGCCGTCGAGAAGAACGAGCTGGGAGGCTGCCTTGGTGGCCTGGGCGGCGTTGCCCATCGCCACGCCGATATCGGCGTCCTTGAGGGCCATCGCGTCGTTCACGCCGTCTCCGGTCATGGCGACCGTGTGGCCGTTCGCCTGAAGGGCCCTCACCATCGCCCGCTTCTGCTGGGGCGACACGCGGCCGAAGATCGTCGTCGTCTCCACCACCTCTGCGAGGTCCTCGGGTTCGGAGCCGATCGTGTTGGCGTCGACGGGCTCCCCGACGTCGAGACCGAGCTTCCGGCCGATCGCCGCCACGGTGGTCGGGTTGTCCCCCGAGATGACCTTGATGGTCACGTCCTGTTCGGCGAAGTAGCGAAGCGTCTCCGCGGCATCCGGTCGGACGTTCTCGCCGAGTGCGACGAGCGCCATCGACCGTCGGTCGTCGGGAAGCCCGTCTCCGTCGAGGTCCTGGCCGCTGCGCTGGAACAGCAGAACGCGTCGGCCTTCCGCTGCCAACTCGGCGACCCGACCGCGGAGCGGATCGTCGTCGGCCAGGAGCATGTCCGGTGCACCGAGGTACCAACTCTCCTCGCCCCGGAACGACATCGCCGACCACTTCCGTGCCGAGGAGAACGGCACCTCACCGGCCTTGTGCCATCCGTCGGCGGCGGCGAACGCCTCCCCGATGGCGGCGAGGCTGGCGTTCGGCGTCGTCTGGTGGGCCATCGACCCGAGTGCCTTGGTGACCTCGTCGGGATCACAACCGTCGACGGGGAACAGTTCGTCGAAGGCGATGTTGCCGTCGGTCAGCGTGCCTGTCTTGTCCAGGCACACGACGTCCACGCGAGCGAGGCCTTCGACGGCCGGCAGTTCCTGGACGAGGACCTGACGGCGCGTGAGGGCGAGAGCAGCGAGGCCGAAGGACAGGCTCGTGAGCAGAACGAGGCCCTCCGGCACCATGCCGACGAGAGCGGCGGCCGTCCCGGTCACGGCGTCCTGCCAGTTCTGGCCGTCCTCGAGCGAACGGAACTGACCCCACAACAGGAACGGCGTGATCGCCACGATCACCCATGTGATGTAGCGGAGCAGCGTGTTGATGCCGTGTTCGATCTCGGAGTGGGCACGCTTGAAGACCTTGACCTCGGACGCGATCCGACGCGCATACGCGTCCTCGCCTACCGCCCGGGCCTGGAAGTAGCCCTTGCCGGCCACCACCGCCGTACCTGACATCACCTCGTCGCCCACGGACTTCGACACCGGGTCCGATTCGCCGGTCAGGTTCGACTCGTCGATCTCGACACCTTCGGAGATTCGCAGGTGGCCATCGGCGGGGACCTGGTCGCCGGTGGTGAGTTCGATCAGGTCGTCGATTACGACCTCTGCGATCGGGATCTCTCCCATCTCGCCGTCGCGGATCACGGTTGCCGTCGGGGCGTGCAGTAGCGCCAGACGGTCGAGGGTGCGTTTCGCCCGGACTTCCTGGACGATCCCGATCGCCGAGTTCAGGACCAGGACCAGCGCGAACATCATGTCCCCGAGGCGTCCCGTCGCCAGGACCGCGACCGCTATCGCGCCCAGCATGGCGTTGAACCGTGTGAGGACGTTCGCCCGGACGATCTCGCCGACGGTACGTGAGGTGTGCTCCTCGACGGCGTTGGTGCGACCGGCGTCCATACGTTCACGTACCTGCGCCGACGTCAGGCCCGTTTCGGGAGTCGTGAAGCTCGGGTGGTCGGTCGCGGGAATCTGGACGTCGGCCATCGGTCTAGTTGCCCCGCTTGCGGACCCGGAGCTTGATAGGGGTCGCACCGAGGCCGAAGGACTCCCGCAGGCGTCTCTCGACGTAGCGTAGGTAGGAGGTCGGCAGTTCCTTGTTCGTGAACAGGGTGAAGGTGGGCGGGTCGGTCGCGCCCTGGGTCGCGTAGAGGATCCTTGCGCCGTGCGGAGCGGGTTGCGCGGCCTGGGCCTCTGCCACGACGTCGTTCACCTTCCGGGTCGGGATGCGCCGGTGGTAGGTCTCGATGGCATCGTGCAGGATCGGCAGGAGGCGGTGGACGTTGCGTCCGGTGAGGGCCGAGATGCGGATCACCTCGCTCTCGCCGAGGAACGCCAGGCGCCGCTTCACCTCGGCGGTGACACGGGCGCGGTCCTCGGTGTCGAGCAGTTCCCACTTGTTCAGCACCACCACGATCGGGCATCCCGCGGCGTCGATCCGCTCGGCCAGGCGCTGGTCCTGATGCGTGATGCCCTCGGTGCTGTCGATCACCAGGAGCGCCACGTCCGACGCGTCGACTGCCTGGAGGGCCCGCACGAACGAGTAGTACTCGGTGCCTTCGTCTATTCGGGCCTTGCGTCGCATCCCGGCGGTGTCGACGAAGCGGATCGGCCCTTCGTCGGTCTCGAGGATCGTGTCGACGGCATCTCGGGTCGTTCCCGCCAGATCGTGGACGACGGAGCGATCCTCGCCGATGAGCCGGTTGAACAAGGTCGACTTGCCCACGTTGGGCCTACCGACCAGCGCGACCGCGAAGACCTTCTCGTCATCGGGATCGTCTTCGGATGCCTCCTCGGGTTCCTCCGCGACGGGAAGGGATTCGACGACCGCGTCGAGCAGATCCCCGGTGCCGAGTCCGTGCAGCGAACTGACCGGGTACGGGTTACCCAGGCCGAGTGACAGCAGATCCCACATCAGTGGCTCGCGCGCCGGGTCGTCGACCTTGTTGGCGACGACGAACACCGGCCGGTCCCCTCCTCGGAGGAGTTGTGCCACCCGTGCGTCCTCTTCCGTCACGCCGGTCGTCACGTCGGCGACGAACAGAACGACGTCCGCCTCGGCCATCGCCCGTTCGCTCTGGCGGCTCACCTTCTCGTCGAGTTCGGTGCCGCCGGGCATCCAACCCCCGGTGTCCACGAGCCGGAACGCGGTCCCCTGCCATTCGGCGTCGACCTCCTTGCGGTCGCGGGTGACACCCGGCTTCTCCTCGACGATCGCGGCGCGGTGCCCGACGATGCGGTTGAGGAGGGTCGACTTGCCCACGTTCGGTCGGCCGACGATGGCCACGACGGGCAGTTGGGACATGAGTTGAGGTCTCCGATGAGCTCGCCGGACTGAAGAGGGTCCTTCATCATGGCTCGCGGGACTGCCGACCGCCGCACGACTCTCCGAGCGATCGTTCCCATCTCTCCAAACGTTGTGACACTTGGCGTTTTCCTAGAAACACATACTGAGTCGGTGTACGTTTCGAGATGAAGGACGAGGCGATCCGTCCTCGACTTCGTTCTCACCAGATTCCCGCCGTCCGCGGGATCAGAACACCGGGAGGACAACGGTGTCCGAACACGAAACACCTACAGAGACCGAGGCCGGCCAAGGGGTGGTGAGTAGACGGGCCGTCGTCGGCGCAGCCTTCGGCGGCATCGGTGCAGCCGCCGTCGTCGGCGTCGCCGCCGCAGCGGCGTGGCCCGACACCACCAAGGCGGCGTCCGGCACAGCGACCACCGGCGGACACGGCGGCGGAGGAAGCGAGAGCTCGGGAAAGTTCGCGGAGATCGACTTCACCGCGGCTCCGAAGGACGACTTCAAGGCCCACGACCCGGTCCTGAAGCCACGGCCCGCCAAGCGTGAGCAGCGCATCACGATCACCGCCCGCGAGGTGGTGGGCGAGATCGCACCCGGCACCAAGCAGAACCTCTGGACATTCGACGGCCAGGTTCCCGGACCCGTCTACCGCGGGGCGGTCGGCGACAAGTTCCACTTCACCCTGAAGAACGAGGGCACCCTCGGCCACTCGATCGACTTCCATGCCTCGAAGGTCGCACCGAACGAGAAGATGGCGACGATCCAGCCGGGCGAGTCGATCGAGTACCCGTTCGAGGCCAAGCACGCAGGCATCTGGATGTACCACTGCGGCACCGCGCCGGTCCTGCACCACATCGGAACCGGCATGTACGGCGCCGTCGTCATCGACCCGCCGGACCTGGCACCGGTCGATCACGAGTTCCTGTTCATCCAGTCCGAGTTCTACACGGGCCCCGAGGGCGAACCCGGTGACTACGACAAGATGTTCAACGAGCAATGGGACGCGGTCGTCTTCAACGGCTACGTGAGTCAGTACGTGCACCGGCCGATCCGGGTCGAACCGAACGAGCGGATCCGGGCCTGGGTGCTCGACGTGGGTCCGTCGGAGAACTGCTCGTTCCACGTGATCGGAACGATCTTCGACACGGTCTACAAGGAGGGCACGTACCTGCTGCGCCCCGACGAGCGCCAAGGCGGTTCGCAGGCTCTGGACCTTCAACCCGCGCAAGGCGGGTTCGTCGAGTTCACCTTCGACGAGCCGGGTCTCTACCCGTTCGCGACCCACAAGTTCGCCAACCCCGGCAAGGGAGCCCTCGGGGTCTTCCAGGCCGGTGATGTCGAAGCATCCGCAGCCGGCGCAGGCCACTGAGAGAGGAAACGACGATGACAGTCGATCAGAAGCAGGACGAATCCACCCTCACCGTCGAGGACACCGCTCCACGGCCGGCCCCCCAGACCCACTCGGTCGCTTCCCCGCCCGCCAAGTCGGGTACGACATTCGAGACGCTCGCCGTCGTGGGCTTCATCTTCGGGATGTTCGCCATCGTCGCTGCGGTGTTCGCGGTCGGCCTCGCTGCACGGGCGGTGAGCGAGGCGAACGGCTCCGGCGGCGGTGGCGGATCATCGGAGAGCGCG
Organism: Acidimicrobiales bacterium; assembly: GCA_020439555.1. Classification (GTDB taxonomy): domain Bacteria; phylum Actinomycetota; class Acidimicrobiia; order Acidimicrobiales; family Iamiaceae; genus Aquihabitans. Next base: position 7,812 of record JAGQSN010000010.1, read on the forward strand.
GCGACCACCGGAGGTGGCGGAGCGGCGATCACCGAGGTCACCCTCGGAGACTTCTTCATCAAGCCGAAGGACGCGACCGTCAAGGCCGGCTCGGTGCTGACGGTCAAGAACGAAGGTTCCGTCGACCACGACCTGGCGATCGAGGACACGAAGTCGAGCTTGGTCGCACCTGGTAAGGAGACGACCTTCGACCTCGAGGGTCTCAAGCCCGGCACCTACACGTGGCACTGCACGGTCCCCGGCCACGAAGCAGCCGGCATGAAGGGCGAGGTCACCGTCAAGTAGGTAGGTCGGTCGGACTCCGAGTGGGGCCGACCGACCCGTGATCATCCGCCCAGTGCAACCCTGAGAGCGGCGCCGTCGGTGGCGATGACCTCGACCGGTTTCGGCAGGTCCGCCACCGTGGCGCCGTCGAGGAACCGGTCGCCCGACAGACAGACGTCCGGCAGCAGGTAGCGGTGACCATCGGGTTCGGCGGCGAGGGTCCGGGCGATGTCCTCGCCGACCATCAAGCCCGTGACCGAGGTGGTTCCACCGAAGAACTCGTTCTCGACGGGTACGACCCGGACGTCGTCACGGTCGAGGCTCTCGATCAGCGGTCCGAGCACGGCGGCCCCGGCGGTTCCGGTCAGCACACCGATCGGAGCGTCTCGCCGGGGACGAAGAGCCACGCTCACGGGAGCAGCTGATCCGTCGCCAAGGTGAGGCCCACTGCCGTCGGTCGCCGTCGAGCGCACCGCCCTGTAGCCATCCGGTGGAGCCCCTACGTCGAGCGCCGCTTCGTAGCGGGAACCCGCCGGCGCACCATCCGCCCAGGCGAAGAACCCTGCCCTCACACCGGTCACCGTCGTCGTACGGCCGGTGAACTCGAGTTCGAAGGTGCGGGCCATGCCGACGCCGTCCTCGTGCATCGCGAAACCTTCGTAGGTCTCGGGTTCGGGGAACGGTCGTTCGGCGAGCAGGTAGAACTCGTCGGCCGCCTGCACCATGCGGTGGCCGAGCACCTCCAGGAAGGTCTGCTGCCAGGCGGCCACGATGTCGACCACCGCGGCGGCCTCCTCGCGTGTCGTGGGCCGCATGCGGGGCTCATGGTTGTAGCGCGACACTCCGAGCGGGACGATGCACAGGCTCGCCAGTTCGGGAAAGCGGTCCAGCACCCCGGCCAGGGTGTCGTCGAGAACGGCGCCGTCGTTCAGGCCAGGACAGCAGACGATCTGACCATGGATCTCGACACCGTGGTCCAGCAAGGCCCGCAGCCAGCGCAACGACGGCCCGCCGCGACGGTTCCGCAGCATCTCGTTGCGAACCGCCGGGTCGGTCGCGTGGATCGACACGTTCAGCGGCGACAGCCCCTCGGTGACGACGCGTTCGAAGTCGGCCTCGGTGAAGCGGGTCAGGGTCGTGAAGTTCCCGTAGAGGAAGCTCAGCCGGTAATCGTCGTCCTTCTGGTACAGGCTCTTCCGCAGACCCGGCGGGAGTTGGTAGATGAAGCAGAACTCGCAGTGGTTGTCACAGGTGCGGAGCTGGTCGAACAACGCGGAGTGGATCTCCAGGCCGAGCGGTTCGCCCGGTGGCTTCTCGACGTCGATCGTCAGGTCGAGTCCACCGCGACGGACCTCCAGGGTCAGCTCGGGTTCATCGATCAACCAGTTCCAGCGGATGATGTCGCGGGGAGCTTCACCGTCGACGCTGAGCACCTCGTCGCCGACCTCGATCCCTGCGCGGGCAGCGGGAGAGCCGGCGACTACGGAGAGCACACGAGGTAGTGACATGACCCGACAAGCCTACGGTCAGGTGACGTTCCACCGACCGGCCGGCGAGTGCGTGCCGGTGCACGATGGGGTTCGACGGCGGTGCGGCTTCGTCGAGTCGGCCCCGTAGAGTGGGCGGGCCATGGCTGTCGATCGTGTCCTGCTCGCTGCGCCGCGTGGGTTCTGTGCCGGGGTCGAGATGGCCATCAAGGCGCTCGCATGGATGGTGCGCGCCTTCGAACCGCCCGTCTACTGCTACCACGAGATCGTCCACAACCAAGCTGTCGTCCGCCGCTTCCAGGAGCGGGGCGTCGTGTTCGTGGACGACGTCGCCGAGGTGCCCGACGGTGCCCCTCTGATGCTCTCGGCCCACGGTTCGGCGCCTGAGGTGGTGGCCGCAGCACGGGCCAAGGGCGGCTACGTGGTGGACGCAGTGTGTCCTCTCGTCACCAAGGTCCACAAGGAGGTCAAGGTGCGAGCCGGGAAGGGATACCAGATCGTCTACATCGGCCACGAGGGCCACGAGGAAGCCGTCGGGACCATGGCCGTGGCCCTTGAGGCGATCCACCG
>JAGQSN010000126.1 GCA_020439555.1 Acidimicrobiales bacterium
CGATGTGGCCGGCGACCTTGAACGGACAGAGCGGGTCGGGGCAGCGGGTGTCCGCCTCTCCCTCGGGCCGGACGAGCTCGACCGGCCGCGAGGACGGACACGTCCGTGGGAACTGCCACTCGGGCCGCTCCCAGTGCGCGTCGTCGACGACCGGGCCCACGACCTCGGGGATGACGTCACCGGCGCGCCGCACGACGACCGTGTCACCGACGCGGACGTCCTTGGCCCTGACCTGGTCCTCGTTGTGCAACGTGGCGTGGGTGACGGTCACCCCGCCCACGAAGACCGGTTCGAGCACCGCGTAAGGGGTGACCCTGCCGGTGCGACCGACCGAGACCTCGATCGCCTCGAGCCTCGTGGTCCGCTCCTCCGGCGGGAACTTGTACGCGATCGCCCACCGAGGCGCCCGGGCAGTGAAGCCGAGCGCTTCACGCAGGTCCAGATCGTCGATCTTCACGACCGCGCCGTCGATGTCGTAGTCGAGGTCGTGACGGTGCGACTGCCAGTGCTCGCAGTAGGCGACCACCTCCTCGAAGGTTCGGGCGGTCCTGCGCTGCGGGTTGACCGCGAAACCCCACGCCGCCAACTGCTCCATCGTCTCCTCGTGGGTGGCGAAAGACGGCGCTCCCTCGGCCTCGCCGAGCTGATAGCACCACATCGACAGCTCCCGATCTGCCGTCACGCGAGCATCCTTCTGGCGGAGCGAACCCGCTGCTGCGTTGCGAGGGTTGACTGCCACCGGATGCGGTTTACGGCCGGCTTCGACCCGGACTCGGTTCTCCTCCTGTTGGCGCGCCTGGAGCCGGAGGAACGCAGCCTTCGACATGTACACCTCACCACGAACCTCGAGCACCGAAGGCGCCCCGGCGGGCAGGACCTTCGGGATGTCGGCGATCGTGATCACGTTGGCCGTGACGTCCTCTCCCACCTTTCCGTCTCCCCTCGTCGCACCCTGGACCAACCGGCCGCCCTCGTAGCGGAGCGAGATGGCGACGCCGTCGATCTTCAGCTCGCACACGTAGGTCGAATCGACGGGTGACGGCCCAGTGGCGGAGCCGCCCCCCGGTTCGTTCCCGTCGGTATCACCCTGGGAGTCCTGGTTCACCAGCCGACGAGCGACACGATCACCCCAGCCCGCCAGTTCTTCCGAGGAGAAGACGTTGTCGAGCGACGTCATTGCATGACGGTGGACGACGGGAGCGAACGTCGCCGAGGGGGCGCTGCCGACCTGGGCAGACGGTGTGTCGGGCACGACCAGGTCGGGGTAGCGGGCTTCCAGCGCGCGCAATTCCCGAACCAGGTCGTCGAAGTCGGCGTCGCTGATGATCGGCGAGTCCTCGCCGTGGTAGCGGCGGTTGTGTTCCTCGATCTCGGCGCGAAGTCGGACGACCCGGTCGGCAGTCTCCGCCTCGCCCGCCTCGGCCCCCTCGGAAGCACCTGTTTCGCTGGTCATCGGCCGGACAATACCGGTGCCCCTGACGGTCGAGACCGCCCCCGGGACGTCGGATGTGACGTACGACTCGGCACATAGCCGAAATTGGTGTCACAATCGCGGATAGTCCGAACGCCTCACATCGGGGCCGCGGACGCCGATGGTTCTCAACCGAGCATCACGGCCCGGTCGACACTCCTTCTCCGGAGGCTTGGAACACCCATGACGCTGAACGGCACGCTCGAGGACTTCTCGCCCGCCGGCATCCTGAAGGTCCTCTCCGACGACGGCCGCACGGGTGCGGTCCGATTCGCCGGCTCACGGGGCTGCACGGTGTACCTGCACCGAGGCCAGCTGTACTTCGCGCGGAACGAACGGACCGACGAAGCGCTGGCCACGGCGCTCGTCCGCCCCGGTCGCCTCTCCGCCGACGACTGGGGTCGCGCCATCGACGACGCCGGGGATCGGCCCACGGTCGGTGAACTGTTGGTCCGCAACGGTTCGATCCACGCCGACCTGTTGGCGTCGGTGGTGCTCTCGGTCATCTACGACCCGCTCATCGACCTGTTCCGCGAAGGCACGGGCGAGTTCGACTTCGACCCGGACACGGTCCACTGGCTCGGACCGTTCCGTGCGTTCCCGGTCGACGCCATCGTCAACGAGGTGCGCAAGCGGGTCCGCGAGGTCGACGAGTGGTCCCACCGCATCCCGAGCCTGGACTGCTGGGTGGAAGCGAGCCGGACCCTTCCCGGCAACGCTGCCCAGGTGACCATCCTGCGGGAGGACTGGGAGCTCGTCACGGCCTTGTCCGGTCCTCGCACGATCGCCGATCTCGCCATCGAACTCGGCCGGGGCGGCTACTCGACCGCACGGGTGGTGCACCGCCTCCACCAGGCGGGACTCGTCGACGTCGTCTCGTCCGACGCCGAGGCGACCGTGGTGCCGATCAGGCGCGAACCCGTCGAGGAGACGGTTCTCGCCGAGGACGACGCGATGCTGCACATGGGTCTCCCCCATCGCACGGCACGACCCGAGCCCGAAGAGAGGACCGCCGCGCCGGAGACGGGCGAGGGCGCGGATGTCGGGTCGACACCGAGCGCCGATGCGTTCGCTGCTTCGATCGCCCCCCTCGACACCGCACCGGGGACAGTGTCGGGCGAAGCCGCCGACACCGCTGCCATCAACGGTGGCGCACCGGAACTCGAACACGCTGCGCCCGTCGTCGGCGAGGCGGCCACCTCGCTCGACGAGGCCCGGCCCACCGACCCGAACGCCGCGTGGCTCGCCGATCTCTACTCCCAGTTCATCGACGAACCCGAGACCTCCGGCAACGGTTCGAAGAAGCGCCGCCGTGGTGAACCCAACCCGGTCGACGTGGCGTTCAAGGCCAAGGAGCAGGAGGGCGACGAGAAGGTCTCCACCCTGCGCCGGCTCATGGGAGCGCTCCGCAAGCTCTAGTTGCGGCCACTTCCGTTCGAGACCCTCGGTGGGCGTCACCCTCGGTGACGCCCACCGTCGCGTCAGATCGAGAGTTGTCACGACGGGCGGAGCCGGGATGTCCGGCGATTCGGGGCTTCGTCGACGCGGAGGGGTCGGCTCAGGCTCCGACGCTCAGTCGAACGCCCATCACCTGGTCGTGGATCTTCTCCGAGAGGCGACGGGTGATCGAGAAGACATGGTCGGCCTGTGCCTCGTCGTGGAGCGCGAGACCGCAGACCGGTGTGACGAGCGCCTGCCTACGGAGCAGCACCGGGTCACAGCCGTGTTGGACGAGTTCGCACCACTGCCCGGACAACTGGCGCCACGATCGCGACGGGTGCTCGCCGAGCGGTCCATCGGTGGCGACCGCACCCCAAGCCACCCAACCCCCTCGTTCGAGGAAGGCCGAGAGCGCCCCGACGGATCCCGCGACGTCCGCCCCGACCGGCAGTGACAGGAGGTCCGGACCGGCCTGTAGGACGAGTCGCCAGTCCGTCGGCCCGCAGCAGTGCACACCGGTCACGGCCCTGTTCTCAGCCGCAGCCAACGCGCTGGAGAGCACGTCGATCACCTCGTCGGGCTGCAGGGCGAGTTCCGGGCGGAGCCCGCCGACCAGCGCCGGTTCGTCGAGGACGAGCAGCCGGGGAACGTCCGGAGCGAACCTGTCAGCGAGGTCGAGCACGGCGCGAGCACGCGCCGAAGCGCTGCGGGCCGCGACCGCGTAGGCCAGTTTCGCCGGTACGCCCGCCTGTACGAGGGTGGTACCGAGGGTGAGGGGACCGGTGACCTGCAGCTTGACCGGCCCTTGCCGAGTCGCAACCCGTTCGATGAACCGTCGCCACGTGGCGAACGGCGCACCGAGGAGGTCCGGGTCACCGAGTTCGTTCGACGGGTCCAACGCCATGGGGTCCGGCACCGAGATGGTGCCGTCCAATGCGACGTTCACGCCTGCGATTCCCCACGCTGCCTGCGGGATCATCAGCTCGAGCGGGTCCACCGCGGGACAGGTCGGCGCCGCGGGAAGCTCGGGTGTCCGGTCGAGGACGAAGTCGATGGCGGCGTCCCGGTCGAGGTGCGGCAGGCTCCCGACGGAGGTCGGGGCGCCAGCGGGGAGCACGAGCGCGAGGCCCTGCGTCATCTCCGTAGCGACCACCGCAACGACCCCTTTCCGAGCTAGGTGCTTCTCACTGGAATAGCCATCACCGTCCGATGTCGGCAAATCTCGGACCTCGTGAAGGACTTCGACCGCTACGCAGCCTGGCCCGCCCGGGTTCTCTGGGTGTTCGTCGCCGTGGCCGCGTCGATCCCGTTGGCCGACGCCATCGACGGGAGGTCCACGGCGATCCGCTGGCTCGTGGTGGTCGGGTGCTGGACGGCCTGGACCGTCGCGGCAGTCTGTCTTCTAGTGCCGAGACACGTGTTCCTCACGGGAGCGCGGATCCTCGTCCCGGCCGGCCTCGCCGTGACACTCGCAGCGGTGGCATGCGGGTCATCACTGGATGCCGCGGACGTCTCGGCGGTGCTCGTGACCTCCCTCTGCACAGCGTGGGTGCTGACGCCGTGGTTCGGTGAGATGTGGGTGGACGGTTCCTCCTACGGTCCCGAGAAGCGGCTGCCGTTGCGACCGCCGACCACTTTCAGCCTGGTGGTCGTACCGGTTACCTGGGTCGCCGTCGTCGCCGGAGCAACCGCTGGGCCCTTGCTGCTCGCCGCTTCGAAATGGCTGCCGGGTGCGCTCCTGACCGCAGTCGGGTTCGGGGTCGCCTATGCGGGTACCCGCGCCCTGCACCAGCTGTCTCGCCGTTGGGTCGTGATGGTCCCTGCTGGGATGGTGCTCCACGACAGCCTGACGATGCCCGAGCCGCAGTTGTTCCTTCGGCACACCGTTCGACGGCTCGGGCCGGCCCCCGCGGACGTGGACGACTCGGCCGAAGACCTGACCGCCGGGGCGGCCGGGCTCGCGCTGCGCCTGGAGCTCGACGAACCGGTCGAACTTCTGGTGCGCCGGGGAGGACGGCGGACCGAGACTGTCGAACGGACCGTCGTGCTGTTCACGCCGAGCAGACCTCACCGCCTGCTCGAGACTGCGTCGAAGCGCCGCATCCCGATCGGCTGAGCCGAAGGATCAGACGGGGAAGGGAGCTCGCAGCGGCAACTCGACGTTGCGGTCCTCGAATCCACCGAGCAGCGCGAGCGGCTCGAACCAGCGGTCGTCGTTCGCAGCGAGTTCGCGGCTCATCGAAGCGAGCCGGGGGGGTGTCCACCCTTGTGCCGACCGGTACGGAACCGCCGGATCGGCGGCATGGTCCAACACGGTGACGACGACCGACAGGGTGCCGTCGCCGTTGGCGAACAGCTCGACCGTGCGCCCCTGCTGACCGAAGTCGATACCGCTGGCGGTGTTCACCTCCCACCATCCGTGTCCCGCACCGGGGTGGGCGTGGCTCATGATTCGGTGCTCGTGCGAGTGGCCGTTCAGCCAGACGACGACGTTCGGGTAACGCGACAGGAGTTCCACGAGGGCGGGTCCCGTGGTCGCCCGTCCCGGGTCGTGGGGATCGTCGCCCAGGTTGTTCATGGTCCGCGAGTTGTGGTGACTCACGATGATCACGAGCCGGTCCGAGCCGTCGCCGCGGACTTCCCGACCCGAGGGGTCGTACCAACGTGAGTGGTGACGTCGGAGTTCGGCTTCGAGCCAGGCCGTCTGGGTGGGTCCCATCCGGCCGTCGTCGCCGGCCCGGTGGTGGCAGGTGTCGAGGCCGAGCACCTGGACGTCCTCGCCGAGTGTGCGGGACCACCAGGAGGTGCCGTCGACGAGGTTCTCCGGCCCGAAGCCGTGTCCCACCGGCCCTGGGCCGCCGCGGTCGAGGAGCAGCGAGGCGATGTACTCGTCGAGGCGGACCGGTCTGCGGGACTCGGGATCGGGAGTCACTCGGGCGACGCCGGGACGACGGGCGACGGTTCGCCACACGGCGGGGTCGTCGCCGAGGACCGTCGCCGCGGCGATGGCCCTGATCAGCGCCGCCGCCGTGAACGGGCTGCGCGATGCACCCACGAGTTGGGCTTCGAGCCGGTGGATCGGCAGTCCGCGCCCTTCGCCGAAGGTGCCCTGGAAGATCTGGTCGTGGTTTCCGAACACCGTGAGCCAGGGGACGTCGAGTCCGGCCGGGTGGAAGGTCCCAACGGCTCCGTCCAGGAAGCCGGGCAGGTACGGGAACCCCTGATGTTGACGGAGGTCGAAGCCGGGCCGATCCGGATGCCAGATCGCCCGCCAGCCGGATCGCTGGATGCCTTCGTAGCGGCCGTCGAGACCGGTACCGGGCGTGAGCGGGAGGCCGTCGAGGACCGACCTCCACCAACCGACCTCGGCGACGGTTCGGTTGTCGGTGTTGTCGCCGCTCTGGATGCAGCAGGCCATCTCGGCTCCGCTCAGCGGGCTGGTGCGCACGGCGTTCGTCGCCCTGACGAGTTGGTCGAGAACCTGGGTGGTGCAGGTCTCCTGGGGACGGTGACCGCTGTCGGAGCCGGGGTTGACCCAACCGAAGGCTTCGCCACCCACCAGGCGAGCCGGTGACTGTGCGTCGCAGACGTGCACGTCGGTGTGGTGTGCCACGTAGAGGAGCGAACGTCTCGCACGCGATCGATCGGCGTCGGGCCCGACTCCCAGGTCGTCACGGAGCAGGTGGGGTTCCCCTGCCGCCCAGCCGAGGCGGCGGTACCGTCCGGTCCCGACGGGTCGGATCGTGGCGTCGAGGGTGGTGAGTGGCTTCGCGGCGGCGTCGCTCCCGGTGGCACCGTCGACCGGGGCGGTCCGTCCGGGGGACCCGTAGGGTCCGTTGCGTCGCAGGTCGAGACGTTGTCCGGCGTGGCGCTTCAGCCGGGCCAGGACCTTGGCGATGGAGTTGGCCTCGTGCTGTGGCATCGACCGGCCATGGTGACACGCGGTGACCGCATGGTCACTGCGTCAGCCGTCACCCGTCGGATCGGCCGCCGCGGGTCGGGTTCGCGGCGTGTCGTCAGGTTCGGCGCGGTGGACCGTGACCGTCCACTCGGTCGTCGGTCCCGGCAGTGCCACGAGATCCAGCGCGACGGGTCCCGGCCGGAGCCTTCCGAGTTCCACGGTCGCCGAGTTCGTGACACGGACCGCCGTCGGGGTCGATCCGTCCGACCTCCGCAACCCGAGCAGCATCGACCCGTCGCCCAGTTCGAGGTCCGCGACGTATCGACCCGAACGTGGCACGACGAAGCCGACCCGGCTGGCCGCGGTCGCCACGTTGGACAAGTGGGTGGAACGTCCACTCCGGCGGAGCGGCGGCATCGTGGTCTCCCCCACCTCGATCTCGAATCGTCCGCTCGAACGGCACAGGAGATGAAGCCTCCGTCCGCCGCGGGACCGGGTCGTTCCGATCGTCGCCCACGACACGTCACCCGGCATGAAGGACACGGATCGGACGCCTTGACCTGACAGGTTCCCGGCGAGTCCGATTGAACGGAAACGCACCGTGGTAGTCCTGTTCGTCGAGGTCGTTTCGCCAAGATCCACCGTGAGTGGCGACCCGGCGTTGGGGAGGCAGGTCCCGCTGATGGTCGCATCGGCATGGAACTCGTCGTTCGTGGCAGGCGGCTCTCCGCTGTCCTCCAGAGGCCGAACCGTCAAGGCCTCGGGGCGCGCGTGCCCCTCGGTCGTTCTCGTCGCCCTTCGTGGAGTGACCCGCACCTCGACGACGTCCGCGTCCGACCTGGCCCGCAGTCGGAGATAGGTGGCATTCGGTGCCGACACGACGCGCGCGCCGTCGACCGAGACGACGTAACCGTCCGGGTACGTGACCGGACCCGTGAAGATCGCCGTCGGAGCGGAGATCGTCGGGTCGGGCTCGAACGAGTAGCTGAACGTGCGCGTTTCGCGATCGAATCGACTCGACAGCGGCGTCCCCGCGGTTGCCGGCGCATACGGTCGGGACAGGACCTCGAGCTTCTCACGCCGCAGAGTCCCGTCGTTCTCCGAATCGGCGAAGAGCGGACCGGAGCCCTGCCCGCCCGGGTTGTCGTCCCAGTCCTTGTATCCCCAGTAGATCCAGCCCATAAGGTTGTCGTCCGCGAGGTCGACCGTTCGCTCGATGTCGGCGACGTCATCGGTGTCGCCGAACTCTCCGAGCAGCGGCGGCACACCCATGCGGGCCGCGGTGGCCTCACCGTTTCGGACGTTCCGGCCGTCGTGGTCGACACATGTCTCGTAGCCGGGTGCCTCCGACTCCCGGTCGGGCAGGGGGTTGACGAACCGGTTGACACAGTAGACGTGGAAGGCGAACGCGCTGGGACCCGTGCCGGCGTCGACAGGCCCGAAGGACGACGGCGAACCGATGTCGTGGAAGATGTTCGGTTCGAGGAAGGTGATCGTCCGGTCGTCGACCAGACGGACGGCCCGACCGATCCGCTCCTGGAACTTCTGCAGGACGTCCCTGTCGAAGGTCGGGCAACCATCGGAGCCCAGCAGGCAATCGAGCGACGAGGTCCCGGCACCCGGCTCGTTGAAGAGGTCGTAGCCGAGCAGCGCCGGGTTGTCGCGGAACGCACGGGCCAGCACGATCCACGCCCGCTCGAACTCCTGCGCTATCCCGTCAGTGTCTGCGTACAGGTTCTCGAAGGCCGCCCACGACTGTTCGCCCAGCAGTCCGTTCGCTCCGGGTGGTACCTCGCCGATCGTCGCCCAGTCGGGGAACCCGGCGCCTCCGAGGCGCTCGTTGTAACCGTCCTGGTGCGCCTCGAGGAGGGTGAACACTCCGCTGCGGGCCAGCAGATCGCCGATGTGGTCGAGGCGGGCGACGTAGTTCGGTTCGAAGCGGCCGCGTTCGGGTTCGAGGCCCTTCCAGAACCACGAGAGCCGCACCGCGTTGAACCCCCACCTGGCGATGTTCGCCGCGTCGCTGCGGTCGAAGCCCGATTCCGGCGGGAGGTACGGCCAGCCCTTGTGGGCGAGTTGGAGACCGTGGACGATGACGGTTCGGCCCGTCGCGTCCTTGATCCAACGCCCCGCGGGACGCAGCGGCCCGACCGGCAACACGGCTCGGCTCCCGTCCGTACGGGGCGGATACGGAACCGGCTCTCGTGATGACAGCGGCCGGCACGCGACACCGACGGACGCCAGGACGAGGGCCGCGAGCAAGGTCACCGTGAGGCGACCGCGGAGCGGGTGACCTGCTACCAGTGGACGACGAGGCACCCTCGGCTCCAGGCAGGGATCTGGAGGAACGGCTCGAACACGACCTCCTCGTGCGGCACGTCGATCACGAGGCCGGGGGCATCCTCGACGCCCACGTAGGTGGTCGGACAGGCCGTGTGCTGACGCAAAGTCGCGAGGATGCTGTTGCCGGTCGCCGTCACGTCCGACATGCGCGAAACCGAGAACGCCATCTGGGTGTTGATGCGCACCCGTCCGGTCGTGTTGTCGACGAACCGCACCGGGCCGGTTCCGTGGCCCGCCTCGCCGAACCACGGTTGGGTCCCGATCCCGGCGACGGTCAGCAGGGACGCGTTCGGACTGGTCCAGACGAGGTTGTGACTGATCTCGGTTCCGGCGAAATCCCACCTCCCCTGCTCGCCGGCGAGCTGGTCGACGGTGAAGGCAGCCCAGCCCGAGTTGCCCGCGTTGACGACGACGTTGTCGCGGGCGACCGAGCGCTGGTGGCCGGTCGACGGAGCGACACGGAACATGACGACGCTCACGTCGGTCACGTCGACCATCTGGTTGTCGGCCACCAACGTGTTCCCGTAGCTGTTGCTCACCGCGTCCGCGAACCCCCACTGGTTCGTCGACATGTCGTTGGTCGCCTCGGTCTCGGTGTAGTGGAACTTCGTGCTGTACCCGGTGAACAGGTTTCCGGTCACGAGCGCGGGAGCGTCCGAGGTGAGCCCGTCGCCGGCTCGGAGCACGACGTTGCTCCAGCCGGCGGGGTTCGAGATTCGGTTGTCCCGCAACACCGTCTCGCCGGCCCCGGCACGGACGTCGATGCTGATCGAGTCGTGGTCGATGCCGACGGCGGGGTCGGCGCGCTGGCCGTCGACCCAGACGTTGGTGAGGGCCGCTCCGGGCGAGAGGACGATCATCGGGCCACCGGTGGTTCGGGTGCGGACCAGTCGCGCCATCGACGCGTACGCGAGGGGCTTCGGGGACCCCACGGTCGTCAGTCGTACACCGGAAGGAATCACGACCTGTCCGTCGATGCGAACGACGGCACCGGGTGCCAGCCGAACCGTCGTTCCCGGCCTGGCCCGATCGAGAACCGCCTGGAGGTCGGCGCCGTTGCCGTTGCCCAGCACCCCGAAGAAGCGGAGCAGTCTGTCCTTCCAGGTGTCGGGCAGGTCGATCGCGCTCATCGGTGCCCACCCGTAGCGGGCGCCGGAGCAGATCCGGACGGTCATCCGGTCGAACTCGTCGGAGCTGAACATGGAGCGCACGATCTGCCGCCAACTCCGTCTTCCCACCGCCAGGTCCCGGTACTGGCCGGCGAACACGGCGGGGTCGGGTTCGGACTCCCGGCCCACCCGCCAGAGCACGAGGAGACGCTGACGTGCGTCGTAACGCCTGGACGTGAACTGCCGAGACGTGAGGAAGTCCTCGGCCATGGACCGCAACGTGTCCGCCGTGCAACCCCGTGAGGAGATCAGAGAACGGTCGTGGAAGTAGCTGACCTGGTCGGGTGCGCAGCCCAGGACCTCCGTGTAGAGCTTGGCCAACCACTGGTCCGGCATCGCTTCGCGCGGGGAGGGGCTCCATCCGCCGTCCGCGTACTCGAAGAGAGGCGAGCCGCCGCGGGTGAAGGAGGCCGGCCCGGTGCAGCGCATCGTCGGACGTTCCGCGCTCGGGGTCCGATCAGGTCGACGGTCGGGGTGGCCGGTCCGGGGCGCAGCAGCGGCAGGGAGGGGCAGCAGCAGAGCGAACGCGGCGACCACGACCGCGAACCCCACCGAAACCGTTCGGATCGGCCTACCACGAACACCCCTGTCCTTCACGGACGGGATCTCAGCAGGATCTGGCTCCGCCCGCCACCGAGTCGCCCTCGTAGAAGACCATCGACTGGCCGGGCGCAACCCGACGCTGCGGCCGGACCCACCTGACCGTCGCGGTCGTACCGTCGCCGTCGCCACGCTCGACGACGGCCGGCGCGGTCCGGCCGTGGGCGGAGCACTGGACCTCCACGGTTCCGGTGACCGCCTCCGCGGACCACATCAGGTCCTCGACGCGTTGGGAGGACACCAGGAGGTCGTCCTTCGAACCGACGGTGACCGTCGACGTCGCGGGATCCACGTCGAGCACGTAACGGGGATCGGTTCCCCCTGGAAGCCCGAGCCCGCGGCGCTGCCCGACCGTCACCAGTTCGATCGCGGGCACCTCCCCCACTCGGGTGCCTTCGACGTCGACCACCCGACCCGGCGTCAGCGGGATCCTGTCGCCCAGGAAGGACCCACGTCCCTGCGCTCGGGTGATGAAGCAGACGTCCTGGCTGTCGGGCTTGGAGGCCGTGCGGAGGCCCATCCGGGTGGCGATCTCGCGCACCTCGGCCTTGGCGAGGTGACCGATGGGGAACAGCGTCCGTGCGAGTCGCGCCTGGTCGAGCACGTGGACGACGTAGCTCTGGTCCTTGGCCCGGTCGGCTCCCCGGGCGACCCGGAGGGTCCCGTCCGGACGCGTGACGATCCGAGCGTGATGGCCGGTGGCGACGGCGTCGAAGCCGAGCAGCCGCGCACGTTCGTCGACGGCGTCGAACTTCACGTGCCTGTTGCACTCGATGCACGGGTTGGGGGTCCGGTTCCGGGCGTGATCGGCGACGTAGGGATCGACGACGTTGCTGTCGAAGGCCTCGGAGAAGTTGAAGGTGTGGTGGTCGATGCCGAGCCTGTCGGCGACGCGCCGCGCGTCGTCGACGTCGCTCACCGAACAGCAGCCGGAGTCGCTCTCACCGCCCCACAGCTTGAGGGTCGTGCCGACCACCTCGTGACCATCGTCGCGAAGAAGCGCGGCCGCGACCGAGGAGTCGACGCCGCCGCTCATCATCACGAGAACCCGCATCAGGCGACCTCACGGCGGAGGTCGGCGATGACACCGGGCAGCACGGCGATGAAGTGGTCCACCTCGGCGTCGGTGCTGCACCAGCCGAGCGAGATCCGCAGCGCACCCTCGGCGACAGCGCGGTCGATGCCGACAGCAGCGAGCACGTGGGACGGCTCGGTCGCTCCGGAAGCGCAGCTCGAGCCCCAGGACGCACCCACGCCGGCCCGGTCGAGCATGAACACCAGCGCCTCGCGGGCGACACCGGGGACGCCGAACAGGACGGTGCCCGCGGTCCGGCGGTCCGGTTCGTCGGGTGACACCACGACCAGCCCCGGCACCGCCTCGCGGGCGGCGCGCACCAGGCGCTGTCGCATCGTCTCGACCCGAGCGACGGTCGCTTCGCGCTCGCTGACCGTCGCCCGCAGGGCCGCGGCGAAGCCGACCGCCCCAGCGACGTTCTGGGTGCCGCTGCGGCGCTCGTGTTCCTGACCGCCGCCGAGCAGCGTCGCCTCGAACGGCGTGCCGTCCCGTACGACGAGTGCGCCGATTCCCTTCGGGCCTCCCACCTTGTGGCCGCTGACGGTCACGAGCGATGCCGGAGCGCAGCGGGCGGGCAGGTCGAGCCAGGCGGCGGCCGCTACGGCGTCGGTGTGCAGCACGGTTCCGGGGCTCGTTTCGGCGATCGTCTCGGCGACGACGGCGAGATCGTTGAGCGTTCCCGTCTCGTTGTTGGCGAGCATGACCGACACCACGCCTGCAGGCCCGTTCGCCAGTTCGGCCCGCAACGCGTCGAGGTCGACCGTGCCGTCCGGAGCGACGGCGACGAGCGCGCCTCCCGAGGCTTCGACGGGCCGGATCACGGCGTGGTGCTCCACCGCGGTGCACAACGGGCGAAGGCCGGTCGCGCCTGCCACACCCCGGATCGCCAGGTTGTCGGCCTCGGTCCCGCCGGAGGTGAACACGACCTCCGACGGCCGTGCACCGACCGCCTCGGCCACGACGTCACGCGCGTCGTCCAGCAGGCGGCGAGCTGCACGGGCCCAACGGTGTGCCCCGGACGGGTTGCCGAACGCCACAGCGTTCACCTCGGAGACGGCGGCGACGGCCTCCGGTCTCATCGGCGTCGTGGCCGCATGGTCGAGGTAGGCGTCAGGCACGCCAGACAGGCTACGGGCGGCACGGGATGTTCACCGAGCCGCCGGGCGCTCGACCTCAGCGACCGGTCGAACGCCGTGAACGGACCTGTCTCGGCCTCGTCGGGACCGTCACCTGGCGTGTCAGGTCCGCGTCGATCACCTCGTGACGGGCAAAGTACGTCGAGCCGATCGCCTGGATGACGGCAGCCGCGGGGAGTGCCAGCAGGGCACCTATGCCGCCGAAGAGCGCGCTGCCCACCAGGACCGTCCCGAAGGCGACGGCCGGGTGCAGGTCCATGGTCCTCGCGGTGATCTTGGGAGCGAACACGTAGTTCTCGATCTGCTGGTAGACGACCATGAACACGAGGACGATCAGCGCGTCCATCGGATCCTCGAGCAGAGCGATCAGGACCGGAACAGCGCCGGCGAGATAGGTCCCGATCGTCGGGATGAACTGACTGATGAGACCGGTCCAGATCCCGAGCGCGAACCAGTACGGCACGCCGAGAGCCCAGAGGACGATCGTCGTCGCCACCGCCGACAACGCCGCCAGGAGACCGCGCGAGTAGATGTAGCCACCGGTCTTCTCGATGGCCAACTCCCAACCTTCGACCACCCGTGCCTGCCTGGCCGGGGGAAGGAACGAGAGGACCGTGCGTCTGAGCCGTGGCCCGTCGGCGACCATGTAGAAGGTGAACAGGGCGATCGTGAAGAGCTGGAACAGGACCCCGACCGCCGTCACACCAAGGTCGAGGGCGTTCTCGGCGAGCTTCGACGCCGAGCCGGACAGGTCGCGCTCGCGATACGAGTCGATGAACTCGTCGAAATCCAGGTTCGTGTCGAAACGTTCGTTGACGGTCGTCTCGATCCGTTCCAGGCGCTTCGGGAGATCCGCTGCGAACTCGGACACCTGCGTGAACAGCGCCTGACCCAACAGTCCGAGGAAGGCCACGAGGGCCACCGCGGCCATGGCCATGACCAGTCCAGTGGCGAGCCCACGCCTCATCCCGCGTCGCGAGAGGCGGTCGACGGCGGGTTCGAAGGCGAACGACAGGAACAGCGACACCAGCAGGATCAGTAGGAAGCCCTGGAGTTCACCGACCAGCCACCGCAGTACGTACAGACCCGTCACGCCGCCGAGGAACAGGAAGATCGCCCTGGGAACCCAGGCGGGCATCGTGTCGCGCACGGCCGGGGGCCGGTTCGGATCCGACGGAAACTCAGCCGACACCTCGTCGACGGTGACGTCGGCCGGTTGGGGTTCGGTCGGTGCGTCGTCGGTACCGGCATCGTCCATCGTCCGATTCGACCACCTCGAAGCACGAGGGTGGTGGACCTCTCGGCCGGTGGCCTACCCGATCGCCCGGTGTCTGCCTGGAGTCGGAGAGGTCAGTCGTGGTTCGTGCTCAACGGGTTGAGCCTCTGGTCCTTGGTCGGGTCCGTGTAGCCGGACGGGATGGGGAGGTCCAGCCGAACTCTGGTACGAGCGAGGTCGAAGATCTCGCCGCGCTGGTTCCGGAGGATCGCTCTGGCGATGTTGCGAACGGTCCGATCCTTGCCGTGGCGTGCCGCGTAGTCGCTCATGTGGAAGCCGCCGAGGTGATGCTCGGACATCATGGCGATGAACAGGGCTTCGGCGTCACGTCCCTGCGCCGACCTGAGCTTGTCGAGTTGGGCTTCGGTCGCCATCCCGGACATCTTCAGGACTGGGACCGGGGTCCCCATCCAGCCCATGGCCGTCTCGTCGGGGTTCGTGACCGGATGGTCGAAGCGGACGAGCAGAGCGTTGAAGATCCCTTGTTCGAACCGCTGATCACCGAGGAACTCCTCCGCGAACGAGCGAAGCGAACGGTCGATCCCTGTCTTGTAGAGGAGGATCTTCGACATCTGGACGGCCTGTTCGTGGTGGACGGTCATGTCCTGCATGAAACCGACGTCGACGTCGTTGAACGGGTCCCGATCGCGGCTTCCGAAGGCCCAACCGACCGCGCCACCCAGGAACGCGAACGCCACCGCGAGGGTGAGCGCCCTCATCCAAGTGGCCGGACCGAACGGACCTACGGTCCTCCCCCCTCGCCCGTCGTCAGCGTCGTCCGACCCCGGGCCGTCAGCACGCTCGGGCGTAGCGTCGGCGGAGATGGCGGCTTCGGTCGGGGCGTCCACATCGAGCTCCTCTGATCGGCTGATCGCCATCCTCGCAGGCCGGAGGACGGCCGAGAGCTTCGGGCCGCCGGGCGTGGGTCACATCCGAGCGGGAGCCGGTGCCGCCGAGCCACCCCAGCTCGACGGCACCGGTCAGCCGGCCCGCAGGGATGGACCGGATACCGACTAGACCCCGCAACGACCGCGCTATGACGCGAAACCCGGTCCGTTCTCGAAGAATCCGGCTTGGCCCGTACGCCCGTCGCTCTCGGCAGGACCCGGCACTACCGAGAGGCGGCCCGGCGCTCCGACGACGATCCCCGGGTAGGGTCCCGACACCGTCTCCGAGGAGGTCCGATCATGACCCAGGAGGTCAGAGCAGTCGTCGCCCGATCCGAGGGAAACCCGGTGACCGTCGAGGTGATCGAGGTCCCGGATCCGGGTCCGGGCGAGGTCGTCGTGGCCGTCCAGGCCTGCGGGGTCTGTCACACGGACCTGCACTACCGGGACGGTCGGATCACCGACGAGTTCCCGTTCCTGTTGGGTCACGAAGCAGCCGGGATCGTGGAAGCGGTCGGACCCGACGTGACGGAGCCCGCAGTCGGCGACTTCGTGATCCTCAACTGGCGAGCGGTGTGCGGTGAGTGTCGGGCCTGCCGCCGTGGGCGACCGTGGTACTGCTTCGCGACCCACAATGCGACACAGGCGATGACCCTCGACGGCCGGGCGCTCACGCCCGCGCTCGGGATCGGTGCGTTCGCCGAGAAGACATTGGTGGCCGCAGGCCAGGCGACGAAGGTCGACCGGCGTGTCCCACCGGAGGTCGCGGGCCTGCTCGGCTGCGGTGTGATGGCGGGCCTGGGCGCCGCCATGAACACGGGCGAGGTTCGCCCCGGCGACTCCGTGGCCGTGTTCGGCTGCGGCGGAGTCGGCGACGCGGCGATCGCGGGCGCCCGTCTGGCCGGTGCGACGAAGGTGATCGCCGTCGACCTCGATCCTCGCAAGTTGGCCTGGGCCGAGGAGTTCGGCGCGACCGACACCGTGCTCGCGTCCGAGGTCGACCCCGTGGAGGCGGTGCGCGAACTGACCGGAGGATTCGGTGCGGACGTGTGCATCGAAGCGGTCGGTCTCCCGGCGGTGTTCGAGCAGGCGTTCGCGGCACGGGATCTCGCCGGGACGCTCGTGCAGGTGGGAGTGCCCGCCCCGGACGCGCGCATCGACATCGCGATGATCGACTTCTTCGGCCGAGGCGGGAGATTGAAGCCGTCCTGGTACGGCGACTGCCTGCCTAGCCGGGACTTCCCGATGCTCGTCGACCTGTACCTCCAGGGCCGCCTCGACCTCGACCGCTTCGTCTCCGAGACGATCCCGCTCGAGGGAGTCGAGGAGGCGTTCGGCCGCATGGAGGCAGGCGAGGTGCTGCGGTCGGTCGTCTCCGTCGGACACGTCTGAACGAGTCGTCTCAAGTCGGCGCGGTGAGGTGCCGAAGGTGTGACAGATGCCCCCCTTTTCCTCCCTACCTACTGGTAGGTAGGCTCTCTGGGCAATCGCACACCTGGACCGAATCGAGGATCCTTGTCCCTCCACGGCATCGAACGCGCACCCGAGGAACGCATCAACTGGGTGTCCTCGGCGGCCTTCCTCGCGGCTCACGCCCTCGTGTTGCTGACCTTCGTCACAGGCATCACCCCCACTGCGGTGATCCTGTTCGTCGTCCTCTACTGGGGGCGCATGTTCTTCATCACCGGCGGTTACCACCGGTACTTCTCGCACCGCTCCTACAAGGTCGGACGTGCGATGCAGTTCGTCCTCGCGTTCGGTGGCGGAACCGCGGCGCAGAAGGGTGCGCTCTGGTGGGCCAGCCACCATCGCAACCACCATCGCTACAGCGACACCGACCAGGACCTCCACTCCCCCCTCAAGGGCTTCTGGTGGAGCCACGTCGGATGGATCCTCTGCGACAAGAACAACGACTGGAACGCGGACGACATCCGTGACTTCGCCAAGTTCCCCGAACTCCGGTTCCTGACGAAGCACGACTGGATCCCCCCGTGGACCCTTGGGATCGCCTCCTACCTGATCGGCGGCTGGAGCGGCCTGATCTTCGGCTTCTTCGGCTCCACGGTCCTGTTGTGGCACTCGACGTTCTTCGTGAACTCGCTCGCCCACGTCATGGGACGCCGCCGCTACGCGACCACCGACACCAGCCGCAACTCCGCCCTGATCGCCTTCCTCACCATGGGCGAGGGCTGGCACA
>JAGQSN010000127.1 GCA_020439555.1 Acidimicrobiales bacterium
CGATGTAGGTGACCTGCTCGGGGAAGAGCCGCAGGTTGAGGGTGTGTGCGACACGGCCCGAACACGGAGCGGCGAAGTACAGCTCGAGGTGACGCGAAGTGTTCCAACAGAAGGTTGCGACCCTCCCGTCCTCGGAGATGCCGAGGTCGTCGAGGACGCCGCCCAGTCGACGGGTCCGTTCCGCCCATTCCCCGTAGGTGGTGCGCACCTTCCCCGTGGGCAGGGCCGTCACGATCCCCTTGTGGGGGAAGAGCCGTTCGGCCCTGTCGAACAGGTGGGTCAAGGTGAGCGGGTAGTCCTGCATGAGGCCCTGCATGGCGTGAGCGTCCCCTCG
Organism: Acidimicrobiales bacterium; assembly: GCA_020439555.1. Classification (GTDB taxonomy): domain Bacteria; phylum Actinomycetota; class Acidimicrobiia; order Acidimicrobiales; family Iamiaceae; genus Aquihabitans. The sequence continues at coordinate 335 of JAGQSN010000127.1, forward strand.
TGGTGCCGTGTGCTGATCGTCGGGCACCCGCCGAGGGCGGGTGACCTCGCCCGAACCGTAGTGCCGATTCGGCGTCCTGGTGCCCGAGACGGCGGGCCGCGGAGTGGGCAACCGTGCCAGAATGGCGAACTTGACCCAGCCGCCCACACCCCGAGGCGAGGAAGCCGAGACTGTCCTGCGGACCGGCCCGCCGAGTCGGCTGGCCCGCAACCTCGTGATCGGAACGCTGATCGCGTTCGTCATCGCGTCGAACCTGGGCAACGCGTTCCTTTCGGTTCTGGTCGACGAACGGCCGCTGCTGTTCATCGCCCTCAACGCACAGAACCGGAACCTCGCGCTCGCGTCGGGTCTGCTCGACCCGTGGTCGTTCTACGTGGTCGGCTTCCTGCGGCTGCTCGCTCCCGATCCGCTGTTCTTCCTGCTCGGCCGGTGGTACGGCGACAGCGCCATCAGTTGGATGGAACGGAAGGCCCCGGCGTACGGGCAGCTGCTCCGCCAGCTCGAACGATGGTTCGACAAGGCGCGGATCCCTATCGTGGCGTTCGCTCCGAACAACCCGATCTGCCTGTTCGCGGGAGCCTCGGGGATGTCGTGGTCGTCGTTCCTCGCCGCGAACGTGGTCGGCACGGTCGGCCGACTGTTCCTCATCCGCACGTTCAGCAACTGGTTCGAGGGTCCGCTCGGATCGCTGCGGGAGTTCATCGCGGACTACCGCTGGCCGTTGCTCGCGGTGTCGATCGCCCTGGTCGTGCTGTCGTCGGTGGCGGACCGCAGGGGCGGACGCGACGGCATCACGGATCTCGCCACCATGGACGAGGACATCGCTGCGCACACGGCGTCACCCGAGACCGACTGACTCGACGGTCTCGTCGGACCGCCTTCGACAGGAGGTCAGTCGAGTCCGAGCAACGGTTCGAGTCCGACGTTGACCCCACTGAGGTCGGCGACTCGCTTCGCGGCGAGCACGACGCCCGGCATGAAGCTCGTCCTGTCGTAGGAGTCGTGACGGATCGTCAGCGTCTCGCCTGTCGTACCGAGCAGCACCTCCTGATGGGCAACCATGCCGCGCATTCGAACCGAATGGAGCCTGATGCCCGCCGGCCCCTCCGCTCCCCTCGCGCCCGACACCGTCTGGGTCACCGTCGGATCCGGCGCCCAGTCCGAACTCGCCGCGGCCATACGTTCCACGGTCCGCATCGCTGTGCCCGACGGTGCGTCGAGCTTCGCGTCGTGATGCAGTTCGATCACCTCGGCGGTGTCGAACCAGGGCGCTGCCATCTCCGCGAACCGCATCATCAGGATCGCCCCGATCGCGAAGTTCGGTGCGATCAGGCAGTTGCTGCGGACGAAGGCGGACTCGAATGCGGCGAGGTCGTCGTCGGTGAAGCCGGTCGTGCCGACGACGGCATGGACACCTTCCGACGCGCACCAACTCAGGTTCGAACGTGCGGCATCGAGATGCGTGAAGTCGACCATCACCGCCGGGGCCGAACCGAGGTCCGTTCCCGAGCCGACGACGACGAGGTCGCTGTCGACGGCGGCCACCTCGCGCAGTCGGGCCCCGACCGCTCCCGGGTCGACAGCTGCGACCAGTTCGAGTTCGGGATCGGCCAGGACCGCAGCGCAGACGGTCGACCCCATGCGACCTGCGGCACCGAACACCCCGACGGTGATCGACATCAGGCGCCCGCTCCAGCGGGTGGCGCCGGAGGAGCCGAAGGGGGCGGCGGCACCTCACCGGCCGGAGGCGCGACCGGTGGCGCGGCCGGCGGAGCGGACGGTGGCGGGGGCGGAGGTGTTCCTCCACCCGCGAACGGTGACGGCGGCGGGGGTGTCTGGGCAGGCGCCGCGGCGTCGGAGTCTTCCGAGTCGCCACCGCCGAGGGGACCGTGCTCGGCCTCGTGGGCTTGGAGTTCGCCCACCAGGCGGGCCATCTGTTCGGCGCCCTGTCCGCCGTCGCGACCGGTCTGCGTCGCGTAGTACCAGGCACCGAGGTCCCGCAGCAGCGCGTCGCTGGCGCGCTTCGCCTGCACCTCGTTGATCTTCTCCTGGCCTTGCTTGGCCACCTGCTCGGCCTGGCTCTTCACCTTGTCGAGGAAACCCATCGTCTCGCTCCTCACGGTCGGGGGGGTTCGTGTGCACGCGGCCGATTCGGCCGGTGCCTCCACGGTTCGGCCGGTCGGCCTAACCGTCCCGAGTATGACGCCTCGTGAACGGCTCCGGTGCCACGCCTTCGATCAGGCGACACACTGGGGGGCACGCGACACGGGAGGTGGACGATGTCCACATCAATCGGAGTCCGCACGGGTTCGATCGCCGAGTCGATCGAACCGATCCTCCGCCGCTTCATCGGCCGCGAGCCGACCATCGGTCTGCGGGCCTGGGACGGCTCCACGCTCGGCCCGCCGAGACCGCCCGTCACGGTGGTGGTGCACAGCCCGAGCGCCCTGCAGCACCTCCTGTGGTCCCCCGGGGAACTCGGCCTCGCCCGGGCGTACGTGTCGGGTGCCCTCGACATCGAGGGGGACGTCTTCGCCCTGCTGAGCGTCCGCGAGCAGTTGGCCGCACCGGACGAGGACGTCCGCCTCGACCTCGGCCTCGGAGGCTGGTTCGATCTCCTTCGCACGGCGCGCCGGCTCGGACTCGTGGCGAGACGTCCCCCCATACCGGAGGAAGAGGCGCACCTTCACGGCCTCCTGCACAGCAGACGCAGAGACGCCGCCGCCATCCACCACCACTACGACGTCGGCAACGAGTTCTACGAGCTTCTCCTCGGCCCTCGGCTCACCTACTCGTGCGGCTACTGGACCCGACCCGACAGCACCCTGGAGGACGCGGAGGACGCGAAGCACGAACTCGTCTCACGGAAGCTCGGGATCTCGCCGGGTGACCGTGTCCTCGACGTCGGCTGCGGATGGGGGTCGATGGCCATCCACGCGGCCCTTCACCACGGTGCCGAAGTCGTCGGAATCACGATCTCCCAGGAACAGGCGGAGCTCGCCAGGCGCAGGGTCGCGACCCAGGGACTCTCGGGCCAGGTGGAGATCCGGGTTCAGGACTACCGGGAGATCGGTGACGGCCCGTTCGACGCGATCAGCTCGATCGGCATGTTCGAACACGTCGGCAGCGGCCACATGGACGAGTACCTGCGGCACCTCCACGACCTGCTCCGGCCAGGAGGACGACTCCTCAACCACGCGATCTCACGACCCGAGCCGGGAGGCGACGGTCGGGTCTCACCCAGGTCGTTCATGGGTCGCTACGTGTTCCCCGACGCGGCCCTCGTCGAGGTGGGGACGGTCGTTTCTGCCATGCAGGGCCACGGCCTGGAGGTTCGCGACGTGCATTCCCTTCGGGAGCACTACGGGCGGACCCTCCGAGCCTGGGTGCGGAACCTGGAGGGTTCCTGGGATCGGGCGCAACGGCTGGTAGGTCCCGGGCGTGCGAGGGTCTGGCGGCTCTACCTGGCGGGTTCGGCCGTGGGATTCGAACAGAACCGCACCGCGGTCCACCAGGTGCTCGCCGTGCGAACCCATGGGGACGGCCGCTCGGAGATGCCTGCGACCCGGGAGGTGTACGACTCGACCGCGGTCGGTGGGAACTGAGCGCCCACTTCGCACCGCTGCGCCTGCACGATCCGGCGACAGACCCTCCATCGGGTCCGCTCAGCCGCGAGACTGGTCGGAATGGTCGTGACCACGAACGCGATGCACAAGGCGACGACGCCTCGCGTCTCCGTCGAGACTCCACCGCGAGTCGGGCTCGCGCGTGCCCTCGTCGTGCTCGGGCTCGTGGCAGCCACGGTCTGGTGGTTCTCCTGGACGGCATTGCACTCGATCCTCAGCGAGACGCGCTCCGAGGCGATCGGGGCCGCGCTCGTGGACGATTCGACCGTCCAGGCCGAGGTCAAGAGGCAGGTGCGCGACGGCATGTACCTCTCGGGCGCCACGTCTCTCGGCTTCACCGAACAGGACCTCGACGAGGCAGCCAGAGCCGTGGCAGCGGACCCCGCCGTCGGCCCGGCGGTCGCCGAGAGAGTGGCGGCGGCACACCGGAGGGCGCTCGAACCGACCACCGGGTTCCTCGACTACTCGACGAGACCGGACGACCAGGTCTTCGTCTCGGCCTCGATCCGGGCACTGGAGGCACGTCGACACGACATCACCATCCCGGACCTGCAGTGGATGTTCACGACGACCGTCGACGGTGGCTTCCCGGACCTGACCGGCCCGACTCGTGACGCCGAGAGTTGGACGACACCCGCCCTACTGGTCGCCGTGGCGGCCCTGATCGCGTCGGCTGCCGTTCACCCGGACAGGCGTCCTCGCAGGTGGCTGGCCCGCTGGTGCCTGACTGCCGGATTACTGACCCTGGTCGCACCGCTGCTACTCGATCTCCTGGCAAGGGTCGCCGGGGGTGATACGGCGTCGGTGATGAAGGCGATCGGTGTGGCCCTCCAGGGAGGGATACCGAGGCGCGGCGCGATGCTCCTCACCCTCGCCGGTGCCCTCATGTCGCTCGGCACGTGGGCCAAGGCCGCACGGACGCCGAGGACCCCTCGCCCACCGAGCGCACCTGCCCGCATGCCCACCGGCCCGATCCTGCTGGGTGGCCGCGCTACCACCGAAGGCATCCCTCCGGATCGGCCGCCTCTGCCGAAGCGCCGGCCTGCCTGACCGTCAGCGATCCAGGTCGGCTTCGTCGATGGGGCCGACGCCGCAGATCGCCGGCGAAGTTCCGAGGACCCTTCGAGCCACCTGCTGCACGTCCTCGGGGGTCACCGCCCGGAGTCGTTCGATCTGCTCGTCGATCGGCGCCACTCGACCCCGCGCACAGACATGGTTGCCGAGCCGTGCCATCACCGAACTCGAGTCCTCGAGGCCCAGCAACGTCGCACCTTCGAGGAAGCCGCGGGCGACCTCCCACTCACGAGGTGTGATCCCGTGTTCGGCCACGTCGTCGGCCACCGACATGATCACCCGGTGCACCTCGGCGACACGATCGGGGTTGGTTCCGGCATACGCGATCAACGATCCGGCGTCGCAGTACGACGACACCGACGAGTACACCGAGTACGCGAGGCCGCGTTCTTCGCGCACCTCCTGGAACAACCGGCTCGACAGGCCACCGCCGAACACCTGGTTGAGGACTGCTAGGGCGTAGCGGTCCTCGTCGGTTGCGGGCAGACCCGGCCAGACGACCGCCAGGTGAGCCTGCTCGAGTGGTCTGCGCAGCAAGGCCCGTTCCCGAACCGGACCCGGTGAGTCCGGTCGCTCGCGTTCTCGTCTCCGAATCGATCCGCTGGAGATGAACCGTTCGCCTGCCTCGACGACTGTTCCGTGATCGACCGCGCCCGCAGCCGCCAGCACGATGTTTCCGGGACCGTAGTGGGATGTGAGGAAGCCGACGATGTCGTCCCTTCCCATCGCCTCGATCGTGTCGACCACGCCGAGCACCTCTCTGCCCAGCGGATGCTCACCCCAAAGGGTCTCGTGGGCGAGGGCATGGACACGGTCGTCGCCTTCGTCCTCGGCCTGGTGGAGCTCTTCGAGGATCACCTGCCGTTCCGAGTCGACGTCGTCGTCGTCGAAGGCCGGATCCGTCAGGACCTCCACCAGGAGGTCCAGGCCGAGCGAGGCCGCCTCCGCCGGAACCCGCGTGTAGAAGGCCGTGTGCTCGTGGGCCGTATGAGCGTTCATCTCGCCGCCGACCGCCTCGATCGCCTCGGAGATCTCCCGACCGGTACGAGTCGACGTGCCCTTGAACAGCAGGTGCTCG
>JAGQSN010000128.1 GCA_020439555.1 Acidimicrobiales bacterium
CGCGCTGCGCGACGTCGTGGGTCAGGACGACGCGGCTGTTCTCGCCGAGGCGGCTCAACGCCGTCAGTAGCACCGCCTTCTCCAGGTTCTGGGCCTCGTCGATGATCACGAACGTGTCCGTGAGGCTGCGACCCCTGATGTGGGTCAGGGGAAGCACCTCGAGAAGCTCGCGGGCGAAGATCTCCTCCTTCACCGCAGGTCCGGCGATTGCGTCGAGGGCATCGTGGACCGCGGCGGCCCACGGCCCCATCTTGTCGTCACGGTCACCGGGCAGGAACCCCAACTCCTGACCACCCACCGCGAACAGCGGACGGAACACGACGATTCGCTGCTGGGTCCCGCGTTCGAGCACTGCTTCGAGACCGGCGGCGAGCGCCAGCACGCTCTTGCCCGTTCCGGCGTTGCCGCCGAGGCTGACGATCCCTACGGACGGATCGGCGAGGATGTCGAGCGCGATGCGCTGCTCGGCGCTGCGGCCGGACACGTCGAACAGCGAGAGATCGCCCCTCACGAGGTGGATCGTCTTGTCGGCCTTGACACGGCCGAGGGCCGACTGGGTGCCGGCGGTGAGCAGGACACCCGAGTTCACGGGTAGGTCCCGGGCCTCGGCGACGTCGAGGACACGGTCCGTGTACAGGTCGTCGATGTCCTCCGTGTCGACCTCCATCTCCACGAGTCCAGTCCAGGTGCCGTCGCTGGCGAGTTCGTTGCGGTACTCGTCGGCAGCGAGGCCGACGATGCTCGCCTTGAGGCGCAACGGAAGGTCCTTGGTCACGACGGTCACGTCCAGGCCGTCGCGGCGAAGGTTGTGTGCGACGGCGAGGATCCGGTGATCGTTGTTGTCGCCGGTCATCGTCGGCGGGAGACCTTCGGTCGACTGGTGGTTCAACTCGACGCGGATCGTGCCGCCGTGGTCGTTGACCGGGATCGGTTCGGTCAGCGATCCGTGAGCCAGACGGAGGTCCTCCAGTGACCGCAGGGCCGTACGAGCCGCCCAACCGAGTTCCGGATGGTTGCGCTTCGCCTCCAACTCCATGAGCACGACGATCGGCAGGACGACGGAGTGCTCGTCGAAGCGCGATAGGGCGCGTGGATCGGCGAGTAGCACCGAGGTGTCCAGCACGAAGGTGTGCGGGCGCGACGGATCGACGGCGACGGCAGGTTCGGACACGGAGCCCCCAGGACGTTCGGCGGTCGTGGCGGGCCGGGGTCTCACAGCAGACCGCGTCGCACACGACTCGGGATGGTCACGGCGGCCAGTCTCCACCCCGGGACGCGCGAACCGGTGGATGCCCGCGGACCTGGCCACCTTCTACGGTCTGGCGTCGATCGATCGGGTGTCCAATGTCGTTGCAGTCCATCCTCCAGGCGTTCGCCACCGTCTTCCCGGCCGAGTTGCCCGACAAGACGATGGTCGCAACGGTCGTCCTCGTCACCCGTTACCGGCGGCCGTTCTGGGTGTGGGCCGGCGCCGTGGCGGCTTTCTCGGTGCACGTGGTCGTCGCAGTGGCGGCCGGCAGCGCGATCGGTCTGCTGCCGGACCCGTTGGTCAAGTCGGTGGTCGCCGTGCTCTTCCTCGTCGGAGGGCTGATGCTGTTGCGCGAAGCCCGCAGAGGTACCGACGACGAGATCGACGCCGAAGCCGAACCGACGACGACCGTGCGTGCATCGGTGATCGGGAGCTTCGGCCTGATCGTCCTGGCCGAGTGGGGTGACCTGACGCAGTTGGCGACCGCCAGCCTCGCTGCCAAGAGCGGTGACCCCTTCGGCACCGGCGTCGGGGCGCTGGCCGCCCTGGCATCGGTGGCCGCGATCGCAGCGACCTTCGGCGGACGGATCGTCCGACGGGTCCCGCTCCACAAGATCAACTACGTCGGCGCGGCCGTGTTCCTCGCTCTCGCGGCCTGGACGGTCTTCGAGTTGGTGGCCTCCTGAATCGAACCCGTTCCGAGCGCGGCACATGGCACACTCGGACGATGGAGCCGTCCGAGGGAGCCCTGGATCCGGAGGTGCCGCAACTGGGTGCCACCGCTCGGGCGATGTTCGACCTTCCCGAGGACGTCACGTACATGAACTGCGCGTTCATGGGGCCGATCCCGGTGCACGCGCTCGAAGCGGGACTGATGGGTCTGGCCCGCAAGGCACGTCCGTGGACGATCGCCCTCGACGACTTCACCGTCCCGGTCGACCAGCTCCGGGCCTCGTTCGCCGACCTGCTCGGCGCTCCCGGCGACGTCGACGGCGTGGCCATCACCCCGTCGGTCAGCTACGGGGTGTCGACGGCGGCGGCGAACCTCCACCTGTCGGAGGGACAGGTGGTCGTCCTGTTGGACCAGCAGTTCCCCTCCGACGTCTACGGCTGGGAACGGCTCGCGAACCGTCACGGTGGCAGGTTGCACCACGTGGCCCGACCAGCCGACGGGGACTGGACCGCAGCGATCCTGGCCGAGATCGACCGACTCGGCGATCGCGTCGAGGTGGTGTCGACGCCGCCGTGCCACTGGATCGACGGAGGAGCCGTGGACCTGGTTCAGGTGGGGGAGGCGGCCCGTCGCGTCGGTGCGGCCCTCGCCGTGGACGTCTGCCAGTCACTCGGGGCGGAGCCCTTCGACGTCAACGCCGTGCGACCCGACTTCGTGTTCGGGGCGACCTACAAGTGGCTCTGTGGTCCCTACTCGCTCGGGTTCCTGTGGGCGGCGCCGCAACACCGGAGCGGCGAACCGATCGAGCACGGCTGGACGGGCAGGGCCAACAGTCATTGCCTCGCCTGCCTGGCGGACTACGAGGACTCCTACCAGCCGGGTTCGAGGCGCTACGACGTCGGGGAGGTCGCGAACTTCGGCCTGGTCCCCGTCGCCCTGGCCGCACTCGACATGGTCAGGGACTGGCGGCCGGCCCGGACCGCGGCCCACGCCCGTGCGTTGACGGACAAGGTCGCCGAAGGAGCGCGGGCTCTGGGGTTGGACGTGGCGCCGGACGGCACTCGTTCGCCGCACATCATCGGCGTCCGCCTCGGTCCGACGGTCGACGCCGAATCCGTCGGCCCGCTCCTGGCGGAGGAGGCAGTCCACGTGAGCGTCCGCGGTGACGCCGTGCGGATCTCCGCCCATGGCTTCAACACCGCCGACGACGTCGACCGCCTGCTCGGTGCGCTCGGCAAGGTTCTCGGACGGTCACGCTGACCGATTCGGACGACCCGGTCACGGCCCCCGACGGCCACGACGCGGACTGCACCTTCTGCCGCATCGTCGCCGGGGACCTCCCCGCAGCGGTCGTGCACCGTGACGATGTCGCCACCACGTTCCTCGACAACCGACCGCTGTTCCACGGCCACACGCTCGTCGTACCGGCGCGACACGTGGTCACCCTCCCCGACCTTCCGGTCGAGATGGTCGGTCCCTTCTTCGAGCGCGTCAGGGCCGTCAGCGCCGCGATCCCGGAGGTGCTCGGCGCGCAGGGGACGTTCGTGGCAGTGAACAACGTCGTCAGCCAGAGCGTCGCCCACATGCACGTGCACGTCGTTCCCCGCACGCCCGGAGACGGTCTGAGGGGGTTCTTCTGGCCCCGGACCCGCTACCGGGACGAGCGCCAAGCCGAAGAGACGGCCGCTGCCATAGCGGTCGTACTGGAGCGGTTCATCCCTCCAGCGTGACGGTGGGTTCCCCGTCGCTGACGGTGAGCGTGGCCGGAACCGCGAGCAGGTCCAGTGGGTCGCGTCCGAGTCCCGAGGCCGTGACCGTCACGACCTCGCCCTTGTGCTCGCCCGCGGCGATCGCCAACTCCAGGAGGACCGTGTCGGTGTCGTCGGCGCCGGCGGGATCGGCGTCGACGACGATCGCGTCGTAGCGGCCGTCGGGGAACACCCGACGATCGTAGGCAGCGCCGGCGCCCGGTCTCCGGCCCCTGCTGCCGGTGTGCTCCCGGTCACATTCGGCGGGGTATCCACCAGACATGGTCGGAACGTGGAAATACTTGGGCCCAGCCGCTGCACCACCCGGTGAGCGGACCGATCCCAACAAACAACAGGAGGTTGGCCGTGGCCAACATCACCAAGGCCGATCTGGTTGCTCAGGTCGCCGCTCAGGCCGGTACCGACAAGACCACTGCGGCCGCCGTGCTGAAGGCCTTCGAGGAGACCGTCCTCGCCTCGGTCACCAAGGGCGACAAGGTCGTCCTCACCGGCTTCCTCAGCTTCGAGCAGGTCGCCAAGAAGGCCACCACCGCCCGCAACCCGCGGACCGGTGAGACGGTCAAGGTCAAGGCGAAGAAGGCCCCGAAGGTCACCGTCGGTGCGACCTTCAAGAAGACCGTCAACAAGGAACAGCCCGCTCCGAAGCTGGCCAAGGTCTGATCAGAACCGCCGACGGCCGGCACCGCCGGCCGTGACGTTCTCAGGACGAGGAGGGGCTCAGCCCCTCCTCGTCCCGCGTCCGGACCGATTCGGCTCCGGCGCTGGCCTGCCGAGCGAGGCGCTCGACGTGGCGCGACACTTCAGGCGACGAGAGAACGGAGCCCGGTCATGTCCACCAAGACGATCAGCCCATACCTCCAAGGTCCCTTCGCCCCGATCGACACCGAGTACACGAGCTTCGACCTCGACGTGACCGGGAATCTGCCACCGGAGCTCGACGGCAGGTACCTGCGCAACGGGCCGAACCCGATCGCCGAGACCGACCCGGCCAACTACCACTGGTTCCTCGGCGACGGCATGGTCCACGGCATCCGCCTGCGTGACGGCCGTGCCGAGTGGTACCGGAACCGATGGGTGCGGTCGAGGAACGTCAGCAATGTCCTCGGCGAGGAGGCCAAACCGGGTGAACGGCACTCCGACATGGACACCGCCAACACGAACGTGATCGGACACGCCGGCCGCACCTACGCCATCGTCGAAGCCGGCGCGCGACCGGTGGAACTGTCCGAAGAGCTGGAGACGATCTGCCACACGGACCTGTCCGGTGGCCTGCCCCACGGTTACACGGCCCACCCCAAGCGCGACCCTCGCACGGGCGAGTTGCACGCGATCAGCTACTGGTGGGGGCGGCCCGACGTCGTCGAGTACACGGTCATCGACTCCGCCGGTGCTGTCACGAAGCGTGTGGACGTGCCTGTGCCGGGCGGCCCGATGATCCACGACTGCTCCATCACCGAGCGTTACGTCGTCGTCTACGACCTTCCCGTGGCCTTCGACGTCGACGCCGCGATGGGCGGGGCACGGTTCCCCTACACATGGCAGCCCGGGCGAGCCGCGAGGGTCGGGCTACTGCCTCGTGACGGTGCCGTGGCGGAGCTCCGGTGGTTCGAGGTCGAGCCCTGCTACGTGTTCCACCCGCTCAACGCGTGGGACGACGGCGACCGGGTCGTGCTGGACGTGGTCCGGCATCCGAAGATCTTCGACGTCGACCGCCTGGGTCCGAACGAGGGACCACCGATGCTCTGGCGCTGGACCGTCGACTGCTCGTCTGGCAAGGTCACCGAGGAACAGCTCGACGACCAGTCCCTCGAGTTCCCGAGGGTCGACGAACGTCGGGTCGGTCTGCCGCACCGATTCGGCTGGGGCACCGCGTTCGGCCCACCCGACGGTGAGGCCGGACTGAGTCACCCGATCGGACTGGTCCGATACGACACCCGGACCGGTGCCCGCGAGGTGGTCGACTTCGGTCCGGGCCGCCTGCCCGGCGAGCTCGTGTTCGTACCCCGGTCGGCGGACGCCGCAGAGGACGACGGCTGGTACATGACGATCGTCTCGGACCTGGCGTCGGGCAGGGGTGAGCTGGTCGTGCTGGACGCGGGCGCGCCGGGGGAGGGGCCGGTGGCCCGAGTCCACCTCCCGACGCGGGTCCCGATGGGATTCCACGGCAACTGGGTGCCCACCGGATCCTGAGACGCCCACGTGGAATCGAACTTTCCTCTTCCGCCGCCTCCTCCTCCTCCTCCTCCTCCCCTGACCGGTGCACCGGTCGCGACGAACGGCCCGTCTCCGCACCCCGGTCAGGGCGACGGACAGGACTCGCCCCAGCGGCGCCGGGGCCGTACGGCAGTCGCGGTCGGGGTGGTCGTTGCGGCCCTGGTGGTGACGGTCGTCGTGGCGGGGATCGTCGTCGTGAAGCGAGCGATCGACGGCTTCGGTGGCGACCACGTTCCTGGCAGCAGGTCACAGCGTCTCGCGGTGACCGTCACCCCACGAACCCGCGTGAAGCCCGATCAGGTCGTCCGTGTCCGGTCGGACGCGTTCGAGCCGAAGTCGATCGTCGGCATCGCCCAGTGCCTGCCGGCGGTCGACACCGAGAATGCGGGCGAAGCCGCCTGCGACACCGACGGCGGTCGAAGGTTCGTCGTCGGAAACGACGGACGGTTCAGCGCATCGTTCCCCGTTCGTCGGATCATCACCGTGCAGGGAAAGGCCTACGACTGCGCCAAGGTCGTCCGCGGCTGTTTCGTGGTCGCCGCCGACGCCCGGGACTTCGACCGCTCCGGCGGTCAACGCATCACGTTCGTCGGAGGCCTGCCCCCGGTAGCGCTGGTTCCGTCGCATGGTCGCGTCACGAGCCTCCGACTACCCGTGACCGTCGACGCGAGCCCACCGTTCAAGGCCGGGCAGAAGGTGAAGGTACGGGCCGAGGGCTTCGTTCCGTCGGAGCCTCTAATGGCCGCGTGGTGCACCGACCGTCTCATCGCGGACGGCCCGACGCAGAGCTGCAAACCGGTGTCGACGCAGGAAGCCTTCACCGCAGTCTTCGGAGGGACCCTCGAAGGGTTCGAACTTCACGCCGACGAGAAGGGCCGGGTCGTCACGACGATGGAGATCCTGGCCTCGGTCAAGCCGTTCGTGGGTGAGACCGCGACGCCGTGCTCCGGCAGGAACCACTGCTACCTGGTCATCGCTGCGGCGGCGGACACGCAGCGGTCCGCGATCTTCGAATACTCGACGGCCCGCTGAGTCAGCGATCCGTCGGCATCAGCCGGAACCTCTCGGCGCCGGCCACCCCGGCCCAACGGCCGACCGCCGCGACGTCGTCACGGATCTCGTCCTCGAACCGCGCCCGTGCTGCCGCCGCGGCCTCCGGGTCGCCGGAGATGAACATCGTCGACTCGTACTGCGACCGGTGGGCTTCCAGGGCTGCGATCTTCGCCGCCACCGCCAGGCTGTCCACCTTCTCGGCGTGATCAGGCGACTCCGCCTCGAACAACAGCAGGGCCCCGGGTCGGTGGGGAGCGATGCCGTGCTCGGGGAAGAAATGCGGGTCCCGGGCGGCCACCAGTGCATCGCAGGTCAGGAAGCCCGCGGCGCGGTGGTCCGGGTGGAGCCTGTAGCGCTTCCACGGATCGTGACCCAGCAGGACGTCGGGCCTCAGGTCCCTGATGTGGTGCGCGAGCGCCGAGCGGATCGCCCGGTCGTTGACCAACTCTCCGTCCACGGCGTGCAGGAACCTCACCTCTCCGGTCGCCCCCAGGGCATCCGCGGCGGCACGGGCTTCGCGGCGACGGGTCCTCACCAACTCGGCGGTGTCCGCCTCCGGGTCCCAGGTCCCCTTCGAACCATCGGTGCACACGACGATCGAAACCTCACAACCGGCCGCTGCCCACTTCGCCAGGGTCGCCCCGGCACCGAACTCGACGTCGTCGGGATGTGCCCCCACGGCCAGCGCCCGCGCGGGCACGGCCAGTTCCCGTGAGCGGACCTCGCTCATCGCAGCACCGACATCAGGTCCAGGCCTCCCGGCAGGTCGAGGTCCGAGGGGATGTCCACGTCCCAGCCCAAGTCGGGATCCGACAGGATCTCGACCGCGAGGCCCTGGTCGTTCGCAGTCGCCACGTGGCGGCCGAAGGAGCCGGGACCGTAGGAGAATCTGAAACCGGCCCGTGACGGAACGGCGATCACGTTCGTTCCGTCGCCGTGTCGATCCGGGACGATCGAAACGCCGTCCCCGCAGAAGAGTGTCGAGAGATCCCGGGCGAACGGGAGGTCGGCGTGGGCGACGACGACGCGGTCGGCTCCTCGGTCGGCGGCATCCGCGACGCCTGCGGTGACGGCACCGTCGAGACCCAGCCCCGGGGTCCAGAGAGTTCTGGCCCCGGCCTCCGTCGCCCACGAACGGACGTCCTCGTCGTCGCACACGACCGTCACGGGAGCGTCGCCTGCCGCTGCCACGACCCGGGCGGCCATGAACCGTGCGAGGTCCTCGCGTTCGTCGGGCGACAGGACCGTCGCCAGGCGCCTCTTCGCAGAACGGAACGCCTTCACAGGAACGACCACGGCCGCTTGCACGCCGGTCACGCTACCGGTCGACCGAGGTCGGACCTGAGGGAGACGGACGTCACAGCGCGATTCGGAGCGTTAGCGTGCCCCGCCATGGACATCCGGGTCTCGGTCATCGGCGCCGGTTCGTGGGGCACGACTGTCGCCTCGCTCGCCGCTCACAATGCGCCAACGCTGCTGTGGTCACGTCGAGAGGAACTCGCCGAACAGATCGACAAGGAGCACGAGAACGGCGACTACCTCGCCGGCTTCGCCCTCCACCCGTCGCTGCGCGCGACCGCGGACCTGGAGGAGGCCGTACGCCACGCGGACGTGCTCGTGATGGGGGTTCCGTCGCAGGGGTTCCGGGGAGCCCTCGAACAGGTCAAGCCGTACCTCCGGCCGTGGGTGCCGATCGTGTCCCTGGCCAAGGGTCTGGAGATCGGCAGCCGCCTACGGATGAGCCAACTCGTCGAGGAACTCCTGCCAGGGCATCCGGTCGGCGTGCTCACCGGTCCGAACCTCGCCAAGGAGATCCTCGCCGGACACGCGGCGGCGAGCGTCATCGCGATGGACGACGACAACGTGGCGAAGGCACTCCAGCGGATCTTCCAGGTGCAGCTGTTCCGCGTCTACACCAACGAGGACGTCATCGGTTGCGAGATGGGGGGTGTCCTGAAGAACGTGATCGCGATCGCGTCGGGGATGGCCGACGGCCTGGGCGCCGGTGACAACACCAGGGCGGCAGTCATCACCCGCGGACTCGCCGAGGTGACTCGACTGGGTGTCGCGATGGGCGGGGAGATCATCACGTTCGCTGGACTGGCCGGCATGGGGGACCTGGTGGCCACCTGCATCTCCAAGCAGTCCCGGAACCGTCACGTCGGCGAGTGCCTCGGTCGTGGCGACTCGATCGAGGAGATCATCGCGGCGATGAACATGGTCGCCGAGGGCGTCAAGACCTCGAAGGTGGTCATGGAGCTCGCGAACGAGTACGGGATCGACATGCCGATCGCGGACGAGGTCTACGGGGTGTGCCACCAAGGACGCACCGCTCAGGACGCGTACGCGGGGCTGCTGAACCGCGGCGCCTCCCGTGAGATGGACGGGATCAGCCCGGCCCGGTAGAGAAGGGCGGACATGTTTCGACGCAGCCGCCCCAGAACCGCACTCGTAGACCCACCGGCCGCCCCTGAAGGGGCCGCCACGGCCGGCCTCGTACCCGAACTGATCGCCGACGGCTGGGTCCTGCCGCGGATGTTCCGAGTCGGTGGCGCGCCCTCGTGGACACTGGTGGGGACCGTTGCCTCGCCGGTGGCGACGCCGGTCGACGGCGCCGGGCTCGTGGTCGGTGAAGGATGGTCGCTCGACTGGTGGGTCGGAGCGGACGATCGTTGGCACGTACCCGCTCGTGAAGCCTCCCTGAGGCAGCAATTGCTCGACCGGGCACCGGTCGTGGAGACACTGCTGAGGATCCCCGGCGGCGACGCCGTGCATCGCGCCTACGGCATCAGGTCACCCCGGGACGTCGGCGACGAGTGGGTCGTCGCCGAGGTCCACAACGCGACCGCGATCCCCTTCGCCGTCGCTCTGGTCATCCGTCCGATGGTCGCCGACGGTCCCGGCTCGGTGTCGGAGATCACCGTCGAACCCGTCGACGGGGCGTCGGGTCGTGACCAGGCACAACTGGTCCGTGTCGACGGTCGGCCCGCCGTCGTGCTTCCTCGGACGGCCGCTCGCTATGCAGCAGGGAACAAGAACGACGGTGACGTCCTCGACGTCGTGGTGTCGGGTCGGGCAGGGAACGAGGCGCTCTCGGCGTCCTGTCCCGATGGTCTCGCCACGCTCGCCATGGTGTTCCCGTTGACGCACACGTCGACCCTGCGAGCGCTGATCCCGGTAGGGCCCGTCGGTGACACCCTCGACTATCCGTCGGTGGTACCCGACGCCGAGACCGTCGCTTCCGGCTGGTCGGTCCACCGCCGTGGACCCCGCATCGACGTCCCGGAGAAGCGGATCCTCGACGGTTTCGAGAGCGCTCGGGCCCATCTGCAACTGGCTCATGACGGCGAGGTGGTTCGCCGCGACGGCCACCGCGCCCGCACCATGGAACCGGGTGCGACCGAACTCGTCCTCGGTGCCCTCGACGTGCTCGACATGCCGTTGGAGGTGGCAGGCGTCGTCGCCCGATGGCCCGATGTTCTGGGCACCGACCCCGCACCCGAGGTGGACGCGGTGCTGTTGACGGTCATCTCGCGGCACTGGCTGCTCCACCGCGTGGAGGAGATGCTCGACTGGGTGCTCCCGGAGTTCGCCGCAGCGGTCGAACGGATCGACCGGGCCGACCGTCGAGGTCGGATCGCCACAGCGGCGTCGCGACGCCGAGTGACCGACGGGCTGCGCGCAGCGTCGAAGGCCCTGGCCGCAGCAGGTCAGCCCGAGGCCGCGACCCGGGTCGATGTCCTGGCCGGACGGGTTGGCAGGGACCTCCCGGACCCGAAGCCCGTAACCGCGGCGGACCGGCTCGACGTCGCGGCCGGACTCGCAGCGGCCGGCGACCCGGCGGGCATCGCGACGATCCGTGAGCAGCTGGTCGCCGCCTCCACGACGGGGACCTGGGCCGGTCCAGGGGCTGCGGGCGGTTCGGTGGCGCGGCTGGTCGGCGACGACCTGGCGGCCCAGGGTGCCCTCGTGCTCGCGATACGCAACCTGCTGATCACCGAGGGACCTAACGGCATAGCCGTCGTCCCGCATCACCCCGACGACTGGTACGGCGGCGGCATCGAGGTCCACGACGCCCCGACATCGTTCGGTCCGCTGTCCTTCGCGATCCGCTGGCACGGAACGCGCCCCGCGATCCTCTGGCAACTGGATGCACGGCCGGGGTCCGGTCCCGTAACGCTGACGGCGCCGGGACTCGACCCGACCTGGCGCACGACCGAACCTCGTGGCGACGCACTGCTCGCGGAGGTCGGCCCTCCGGCCGGCGTCGAACGCGTCTCGATGGTCGTCGAGCACCCGGACATCGCGCCGGAAATGCGCAGACCCGGCTCCGAACCCGAGGCCCCCACCGGGCCGATGCCGGGGGGCGGAGGGTTCTCGTGACCGAGCCGTCCTCGGGTACGGATCCGCCTATTCGGGAGGAGCCCGCGCCGGTACCCGACGGGTCGATGGTCAGGCTGTTGCGTGATGCGGGCGTGACCGACGAGGAGATCCGTCTGGCCGCCGCCCATGACCATCTGGCGTTGTTGTGCGTGGAACGTCTCGTACTGCCGGACAACCTCGACCGCGACCTGCTGGAGGTCTCCGAGGCGACAGGCCTCTCACCGGACCTCGTGCGGCAGATCCGCCGCTCGCTCGGCTTCGTGGAGACCAACGCTTCGGACCGCCTCTACGGCGACGTCGACGTGGAGGTGCTGGAGGCGATCGGTGAACTGCTCGACACCGGTCTCGTCGACGTGGACCTGGTCGTCCAGATGGCGAGAGTCATCGGTTCCTCCACCGCACGCATCGCATCGGCTCTGCTCGACGTGCTCGACCCGGTGGCTCCGGAGTCGGGTCGGGGAGAGGACGAAGAAGGAAGCTCCGAGGACACCGAAGGCGTGGTCGACAGGCCTGCTGCGACCGCGGTGGAGCTTCCGGGCGAAGCGATCCGTCGAAGCGTCGGCAGCGACGAGTTCGCCGAGATAGCTCCGCAGATCTTCCCGATGATCATGCAGGTGATCGACTACGTGTGGAGCCGCCACCTCCACGTCGAGGCCCGGGCGAGGATGGCCCGGGACATGGCCGGAACAGGTCCGGACGACCAGGTCGTCGGATTCGCGGACCTGGTCGGCTTCACCGCCCTGAGCCAGGAGTTGAGCACACACGAGCTCGCAGCCGTGGTCGACAGGTTCGAGACCGTCGCCTACGACGTCGTCGGACGGCTCGGCGGACGGGTGGTCAAGATGATCGGCGACGAGGTGATGTTCACCGTGGCCGAGGAGCGTGTCGGGGCGGAGATAGCGCTCGCCCTGAGTGACACGTTCCGCCAGGAGCCGGGCCTGTCCGACGTCCGCATCGGTCTCGCCTCGGGTCCCGCCCTCCAACGGGAGGCCGACCTGTTCGGTCCCGTCGTCAACCGGGCGAGCCGCATCGTCTCGCTGGCGAATCCGGGCACGATCCTCTGCGACGACGCCATGGCTGCGGTCCTTGCCGCCGACGACGGCTACCTGCTGCGGTCGCTCGGGCGTCGCAAGCTCAAGAACATCGGGAGGGTCCCGGTCTTCGTCCTCCGGCGGTCCGAGCGTCGGTAGCCTCTTCCCGTGCGTACCCGGCTGTTGCGTGGAGGGGCACTCGCCGTCTGCCTGCTCGTGATCGCGATCGGCCTCGTCGTCGGAACACGACCGGACCGCGAGGAAGCGGCGGCGACGACCACGACGACCGCGGCGACCACGACGACGACCACCGAACGGAAGGTGCGAGCCGTCAGGGCGGCGCCGGTCGCGGCCACGGTCGCGGACGCCCGGGGAGCGACCGTCGACCTGTTCAGCGAGCCCGGCGTCCCGTACGCGGACCATTCGGTCATGGACAACCCCACACATGAAGGGCTGTCGGTCGTGTTCCTCGTCCTGGAGGAGCGGGGGGCGTGGCTGCGGGTCCAGGTGTCGATGCGACCGAACGGACTGGCGCTCTGGGTGCGGCGATCCCAGGTGCGACTCAGGACCGTGCCGAATCGGATCGTCGTCCGACTGGCGGAACGTCGCCTGCAGGTCTTCGAGGGAACGCGGGGATCGAAGCCCCTCCTCGACGAGGTCGTCGCGGTCGGCTCCGCCCGGACCCCCACGCCCGCCGGTCACTTCTTCGTGGACGGCTGGGTCCCCCTCGACGGCAACGGCCCCTACGGTGCCGGCCAACTCAGCGTCGCCGGGTTCAGCGAGGTCCTCCACAGTTTCGGCGGAGGAGTGGGCCAGATCGCGATCCACGGCACCAACCGCCCTCACCTGCTCGGTCAGCCGATCAGCAACGGTTGCGTCCGCATGGCCAACGAAGCGATCGACCGGCTCGTGCGGCTCGCGCCGCTCGGCACACCCGTCGAGATCATCGCCTGACCGAAGTCCGGCCGGCGGGAGGTCGCGGGCGGTGTGAAGCTTCGGGCGGGGAATGGTCGAGTCGCTCCCGACGTTGACCCCCTTCGGTCCCCGAACGAGAGGCATGCACGGGTGAACTCTGAGCCCCCAGCACCGAACCCGCATGTGGCAGCAGAAGGGGACCCACGCATTCATGCCCGGCGCTGGTACTCGCTCGCCGTTCTATGCCTCAGCCTCGTCCTGATCGTGGCTGCGAACGCCTCGCTGAACGTGGCGCTACCCGACATGCAGGAGAACCTGCACGCGAGCGCGTCGGACCTCCAGTGGATCGTCGACGTCTACAGCCTCGTGTTCGCCGGCCTTCTCCTTCCCGCCGGAGCCCTCGCCGACCGCTTCGGACGCAAGACAGCACTCCAACTCGGCCTCGTGGTGTTCGGCGCGGCGGCCTTCGCCGCCTCGTTCGCCGACGCGACCTGGCAGCTGATCGTCGCCCGCGTCGTGATGGGCGTCGGCGCGGCGTTCATCATGCCGGGCACCCTGGCGATCCTGAACAACGTGTTCTCCGATCCTCAGGAGAAACGCAAGGCGATCGCCATCTGGGCGGGTTTCGCCGGCCTGGGAGGTGCTCTCGGAACCGTGGTCTCGGGACTCCTGCTCGAGTCCCACACCTGGCCGAGCACGTTCTGGATCAACGTCCCGATCGTCGCCGTCGCGCTGCTGGCCGGCATGAAGCTCCTTCCGAACTCGTCCGATCCGCGGGAGGCACGTCTGGACCCGGTCGGTGCCGTGCTCGCGATCGCGGGCCTCGGCGGCCTCCTCTACGGGATCATCGAGGCACCGACGAACGGCTGGGGGTCACTCGACACGTTGGTGGTCCTGGCGACGTCCGTGGTCGTGTTGGTCGGGTTCGTCGCATGGGAACTGCACTCCGACCACCCGATGCTCGACGTTCGACTCTTCGAGAACCGCTCCTTCGCCATCGGGTCCTCCACCATCACCCTCCAGTACATGGCCATGTACGGGTTGTTCTACGCGCTGGCGCAGTTCCTGCAACTGGCCCACGGGTACACCGCGCTCGCGACGGCGTTCATCGGTCTGCCGATCGGGATCTTCGCCATGATCGGTGCACCGTTGAGCGCACGCAACGTCGGTCGCTTCGGTCCGCGTCTCGTGGTGGGTTCGGGGCTCCTCGTGTCCGCCGCTGGTCTGCTGCTGGTGGCATTGGCAGCGTCGCCGACGACGCCGGTCCTCGTCATCATCCTCGGCTTCTCGCTCGTGGGCCTCGGCAACGGTCAGACGACCGCACCTTCCACGACCCTCATCATGGGGTCGGTGCCAAGGGCCAAGTCCGGTGTCGGTTCGGCTGTCAACGATCTCTCCCGTGAGATGGGCGGCGCGTTGGGGATCGCCGTGTTGGGATCGGTCATGAGCTCCGTCTACCGGTCGCAGATCGTCGGCCACCTGACCGGCCTGCCGACCGCGATCCAACAGCAGGCACAGGACTCGGTGGCCGCGACGTTCCGCACCGCGTCCCTCCACCCCGAACACGCCCACGTGCTCACCGAGGCGGGTCGTGTGGTGTTCAGCGACGCGTTCGGCCGGGCGATGCTCTTCGGTGTGGTCGTCGTGCTCCTCAACTCGTTGTGCGTGTGGGTCTTCCAGGGGCGTCACCGGGGTGCCGTGGCTCCGGACAGCACCCCGCACGCTCCGGTCTCACTCGATGCAGCACCCGAGGTGCCGGCGACGGTCGAGGACTGACGTCGTCCCGGCGGCGCCGGTTCAATCCAGTTGCAGCGTCGCGATCTTCCAGGGTCCTAGTTCGGCCGAACCCTGGAAGATCTCGCCGGTCGGTTCGCCGGCGAGGTCCACGAAGCGGCCGGTCCGGCCCGTGACCGAGAACGTCCGGCGATCCCCGGACGAGTTCAGGACCCGTAGTTCGAGTCGCCCGTCGCGGCCACGCCTCAGCGCGGTCACCTCGGCGCCCTTCACGTCGAGGCCCTGACCGCTCGACGACGAGTCACCGAAGCCACCCGGACGCCGCGCCGTTCGGATCGGGGTGAACGACTCGTCGGCTACCGCATACGGATCACGCCCTCCCCGGTGGAGCACGAAACGGGCCTCGTGAAGTCCGGGCATCTGGGCCGCCGGGGTCGGTAACGGAGGGCCGGCGGGGAGGGCCCGCATCGCCATCGGACCGTTCGAGATCAAGCCCACGCTGCGGATCAGTGTCAGAGCGAGCGCACCGGCGCCGCGCTGTTCCCCTTCACCCTCCACGTCCACGAGCTCGTACTCGCAGAGGCCGTCGTGCACGACCAGCAGCCCACCTGCTTCGACGAAACGGCGGCTCGGGAAGGTCGGCAGGCCGGCCTCGTTCGGTCCGCCCTCGGCGTCGAGGCCGCGCTCGACCACGGCGAACGCGCACTCCGCCGCGGACCGGTCGGAGCGCTCCGGCAGGGGCAGCAGGACCCGTAGTCGGTGGTCGCGGCTGCGGTTGTCGAAGGAGACCGACACCCGGACGAGGTCCTCGCAGGCGTGCACCTCGACGACGGTCAGCACCACGACTTCGACCTCGCCGACCCGGTGGTCGTCGACGACCGCCTCGGGCCATCGGTAGGTCCTGCGGATCTCGATTCGCCCACGCACCGGCCCGGCCTCTGCGACGAGGACGTCGACGTCGACGGGTCTGCTCACGACCTGGTCACCAGGAGGCGGGGACCAGTTGTAGGTGTCTCCCGCGTCGCCGTCGTCGACGAGGCGGCCGTAGCCGACGATCCCGTCGAGGGAGAACGTCCCGTCGGACTGGTCGACCTCCACCGTCACCAGACCGTTCGTGAGGCCGCCACCGTGGGGGCGCACGGCGTGGTCACCGAGGTCCGCCGGTGCAAGACCACGCCAACCGAATCCGGGTATCGGGGCGGTCCTCAGCAGAACCTCCTGCGTCGCCTCCAACCTCTGGACCTCGAGGTGTACGAACCGAACGGACGGGTCCGAGGCGATCGCGTCCAGTCGATCCCGCAGGGCTGTCTGGTCGATGTCCTTGGGGCGGTGGTCGGCCACGACCGTGGCGATCCAATCACCCGAGCCGTCGGTCGCCGCCTCCAGTTCCACCGACGAGACCCGCGGGTCCTCCAGCGCGGCACGGGTCACCACCGCGACCGCTGCGGCCGGATCGAGGCTGTCGGTCCTCGTGCGGCTCGGCCGCACGGTGAGCTGCTGGGTGTCCGGGGGAGGGACGTCGCCAGGGATCACGGCCGCCACCGTCGCCGATCGTTCCCGCCCGGTCGGGTTGACCGCCACCGCTGTCTGATCCGACGCCGCGAGGAGTCGCACGAGGGCCCGGTCGGCGATCTGTTCGGCCACCCGGGTCGCCTCCGCGTAGCGGTGCAGCACCGCATCGTTCACCTCGTCGGCCGAGCACCC
>JAGQSN010000129.1 GCA_020439555.1 Acidimicrobiales bacterium
CCGGGGCTGATGATGCCCGGGCAGTTCGGGCCGAGGATGCGGGTGCCGGGGAAGTCACGCTTGACCCGGTTGTAGAAGTAGGCCTCGTCCTTGGCGGGCACACCCTCGGTGATGACCACCACGAGTTCCATGCCGGCCTGCGCGGCTTCGAGGACCGCTGCCTGGACACCGGGGGCGGGGATGAAGACGCAGGAGACGGTGGCACCGGTGGCCGCCTTCGCCTCTGCGACGGTCGCGTAGACGGGGATGCCGTCCACGTCCGTTCCCGCCTTCTTGGGGTTGACGCCGGCCACCACCTGGGTGCCGTAGTCACGGTTGCGGAGCCCGTAG
The DNA here is from genome assembly GCA_020439555.1 of Acidimicrobiales bacterium. Lineage (GTDB taxonomy): Bacteria > Actinomycetota > Acidimicrobiia > Acidimicrobiales > Iamiaceae > Aquihabitans. The sequence continues at coordinate 331 of JAGQSN010000129.1, forward strand.
AACCGGCCCTGCGAACCGGTGAGGCCCTGGTAGATGACCTTGGTGTTCTCGTCGACGAAGATCGCCATCGTTGTTCCTCTTTCCTTCCGGCTACTTCGCCAGCGCGACGGCCGTCTCGGCCGCTTCGATCATGGTGGGCTTGGACTGGAGCTTGTCGGACTCGTGAGCGGCAAGGATGGCCCGGCCCTCCTCGGCGTTCGTGCCGTCGATGCGGATGACGATCGGTGCGTCGATCTGGACACGCTCGAGGGCTGTGACGATGCCGTTGGCGACCTCGTCGCCCTTGGTGATGCCACCGAAGATGTTGATGAAGATCGACTTCACGTTCGGGTCGTTGTTGATGACCTCCAGCGCCCCGGCCATGACCTCGGCGTTCGCTCCGCCGCCGATGTCGAGGAAGTTCGCCGGGCTACCGCCGACCTGGTTGACGATGTCGACGGTCGACATGGCGAGACCGGCGCCGTTGGCGATGACGCCGACGGTGCCGTCGAGGCCGACGTACTGGAGCCCCTTGTCGTGGGCGGCCTGCTCACGTTCGTCGCGGACCTGGGTGGCGTCGAAGGCGTCCCAGCCCTCGTGGCGGAACGAGGCGTTGCCGTCGAGGGTGACCTTGGCGTCGAGGGCGTGAACCTCGCCGGTGGGCTTGAGGATCAGCGGGTTGATCTCGCAGAGGTCGGCGTCGCCCTCGACATAGGCCGTGTACAGCTTGAGCAGGATGGACACGGCGCCTTCGGTCGCCTCCGGGTTGAGCTTCGCGGCGGCGACCCAGTCACGGCAGACCTCCTCGGTGAGTCCGTCGACCGGGTCGATCCAGATCTTGGCGATCGCGTCGGGGTCCGACTCGGCGACGGCCTCGATCTCGACACCGCCCTGGGCCGACAGCATGCCGAGGTGCTTCTTCGCGGCACGGTCGAGCGTGAAGCTGGCGTAGTNNTCGGCGATGTCGGAGGCGAACTCGATCCAGAGGGTCCGGACGATGTGGCCCTTGATGTCGAGTCCGAGGATGTTGCCGGCGTGCTCACGGACCTCGTCCGCGTTCGCGGCGAGCTTCACGCCACCTGCCTTGCCACGCCCACCTACGTGGACCTGCGCCTTGACCACCACCGGGTAGCCGATGCGCTCGGCGGCGGCGACGGCATCGTCCACGGTGGTGACCGCCTCGCCGGGTGACACGGGGATGCCGAAGCCCGCGAAGAACTGCTTGCCTTGGTACTCGAGAAGGTCCATCCGGACTCCTGTTTCGCTACGGGGCGGCGGTGCCCGCTCGTCGGGCTGCGGCCGCAGGGATCGTGGCTCCCGTCAGCGACACGTACCGTTCGGTCACGGTTCCGCCCTGCTGACGACGGCCGACGCACTGACAATCAGCGACTCGTCGGCTGCGCTCCACGCCAGGGATACTAGGCAGGTGCCCGTGATCGTCCCCCATCCGACTTCAGCCGTCCGCACACCGTCACCCGGGCGCGGCCGACCTGGCCTCCAGCGAGGAGACCGGCACGGAGCCCGGCGTTGAGCCCGGTCGAACCGGCCGGGCCGGGACACGTCGGACGGGCGGCGACCGTGTCGGTGATCGCGATCGCGCTGCTCTTCGGCGGTCTCTGGCTCGTCACGCTGGTCTTGAAGGACCGCAACAGCCCTGACCTGCGGTTGGGGGACCAGACCTACGTGGTCGGCAGCACGAAGGGGATCGCCTCTTCGATCGCCGAACACGGACCGCTGCTGTTGCCGGACGTGTCGGGCCGCAAGGACCGTAACGTCATCCTCCAGCACGTCGGCTCGAACCCGAAGACCGGCTGGTACGCGTTCCTGGCGAATCCACCGGACCGGGATCAGAGCTGCACCTGGGAGTGGAAGCCCGATGAGGACCTGTTCCGGGCGAAGTGCGACCCGTCGCTCACCGCGCCCGCAGACGGTAAGGGTCTGGAGCAGTACCAGGTGAACGTCGGGGAGAAGGTCGAGATCGACCTGAACGCGGAGGCCCGGGCCGCCTACGAGGCCGAACACGGCGCCACCACGACCACTGCCCCCTGAAAGCGTGTGAGCCCCTGAAGGGCCACTCATTCGACGCGTAGGGTGCCGGGATGCGTCGCGTCGTGTGCCGGCAGTGGGGTGAACCCGAACTCCTGGAGGTCGTCGAGGAGGACTCGACTCCGCCCGGGCCTGGTCAGGTGCGGGTCGCCGTGGACGCGGCCGGGGTGAACTTCGTGGACGGCTTGTTCGTCGCTGGCACCTACCAGATCAAGGTTCCACCGCCGTTCACGCCCGGCAGCGAGCTCGCCGGCACCGTCGTGGAGATCGGCGACGGAGTCACCGACCTCGCGGCCGGGGACAGGGTCCTGTCGTCGCTCGGTCTCGGAGCCTGGGCGGACGAGGTGACCGTCGACACTGCGCGTCTCATCCGTGTTCCCGATGGGATCGAGAACACGGTCGCCGCTGCGATCGTGCAGAGCTACTGCACGGCATGGTTCACGCTCACGAGGCGCACCTCGGTCGAACCGGGCGAGGTGGTGCTCGTGCTCGGCGCGGCCGGCGGGGTCGGGCTCGCTGCCATAGATGTCGCCCGTGGCCTCGGAGCGACGGTGATCGCCGCGGCGTCGACTCCGGACAAGCTCGCTGACGCCACCGCCCAGGGTGCTTCGGCCGCTATCGCCTACGAGGACGAGGACCTGAAGGCCCGTGCCCGCGAGATCGGCGGTGGCGGCGTCGACGTCGTGATCGACCCCGTCGGCGGCGACCACACCGAAGCCGCGCTCCGTGCACTACGCCGAGGTGGTCGGCTAGCCGTCATCGGCTTCGCGGCGGGCATCATCCCTCGCCTACCGGCGAACCAGGTGCTGCTCAACAACCGCACCGTCGTCGGCGTCGACTGGGGCGCATGGGCGATGGCGAACGGGGCCGAACAGGCGGCACTGCTCGACGAGGTGCTCACCGCCGTGGCGGACGGTCGACTTCACCCGCCGGAGCCGACCCGTCGCCCCCTCGCCGAGGCAGGGTCGGTCGTCCGTGATCTGCTGGACCGCAAGGTCCGGGGGAAGGTCGTCCTCGTCCCCTGAGAACCGGTCAGGCCTTCTTGAGAGGCGCCCAGGCCAGCAGTAGGACCTTCTGACCGACATCGGGGAAGTTCACCGTGATCTCGGTCTTGTCGCCGCTGCCTCGGAGGTCCATGACCACCCCCTCGCCCCACTTGGCGTGAACCACGTCGTCACCGACGCGGAAGCCCGAGGCACCCGACCCGGATGTGGCCGCGGCGGTCCGTTCCGCCATGGCGGCCTGCCCGGCGGCGAGTGCTTGTTCCACCATGCGCTGCTTGTTCTCGTCTCGGCGGGCCTGCCTCGCCGCCGATGAGATTCCGCTCCGCCGGCTGGGTCGGTCTCCCCAGCTCGATTCGCTCGACGTCATGCCCACCGAGTCGGCCCAAGCCCCTGAGCGGGACGAGCGACGGTTCCCTTCGATCGCCGAGACGAGACGTTGGGGGATCTCGTCGAGGAAGCGGCTGGGCGGGTTGTACTGAGTCGCACCGAAGATCGTCCGGCTCCACGCGTGGCTGAGGTAGAGCCGTTGCCGTGCCCGGGTGATGCCGACGTAGGCGAGTCGGCGTTCCTCCTCGAGTTCGTGCGGCTCGGTGAGTGAACGCATGTGCGGGAACACGCCGTCCTCCAAGCCGATGAGGAACACGGCCGGGAACTCGAGTCCCTTGGCCGAGTGCAGCGTCATCA
>JAGQSN010000130.1 GCA_020439555.1 Acidimicrobiales bacterium
AGCGAGCGCAGCGAGTCGAAAGGTCCTACCAGCCGCGGTAAGCCGCGGGGCGGCGTTCGACGAAGGCCTTGACGCCCTCGTTCGCGTCGACAGTGCCCATGTTGAGTTCCTGCGCTGTGGCCTCCTCGGCGAAGGCGGTCACGCGATCGCTGTCGAGCGAACGGTTCACGAGAGACTTCGTGAGAGCGAGGGCGCGGGTCGGAGCCGTGGCGAGGCGAGCCGCCCATTCCTGGACGGTCGCCTCGAACTGGTCTCTCGGCACGGCACGATTCACCAGTCCGAGTGCGGCAGCTTCAGCAGCGGGCAGGTCGTCGCCGAAGAACATGAGTTCCTTGGTCCGCTGCAGGCCGATCGTGCGGGGCAGCAGGTAGGCGCCGCCGCCGTCGGGAACCAGCCCTCGGCGGGCGAACACCTCGATGAAGCGGACGTCGTCGGCAGCGATCACGAGATCGCAGGCGAATGCGATGTGAGCTCCGATGCCGGCAGCCGTGCCGCTGATCGCTCCGAGCACCGGCTTCTCGCAGTCCATCACGGCGGCGACCAGCCGTTGCGCACCTTCCCGGATCAACTTCGCTACTTCGCCGACCGTGCGATCGGGAGCATCGTCGGGTCTCGGAGCAGGTTCACGTCGGGCGCGCAGGTCGGCTCCGGTGCAGAAGGCGTCACCGGTGTGTCCGAGCACGACACCCCGGATCCCGATGTCCGTGCTGGCCTCGGCGAGCAGACCGATCACATGGTCGCGTTGGTCAGGGCTGATCGCGTTCTTGACGTCAGGTCTGTTGAGGGTGATCCATGAGATGCCCTGCTCGTCCACCCGGTGGAGGACCTGTTCGGTGACGGGCAGATCTGCTGACGACGTGCTCACGGGCTTCGCTCCTCGGTCGGCGTGGCCGCGGAGCGTAGGACGTGATCTGACGGTCTGTCAGATCACGTCCCGAACGGCTCGTCTACAACTGGAACGGGATTCCGCAGTTGTCCTCGTTGAACTGCCCGATGTCCTTTATCGCCTTCGCAACTGGGGCGGACGCAATGGAGCCACCAGGTTCGTCGAGCGCCTCACGAAACTGCGTGTAGGCGTCCCTCAGCTGATCGGGGACCGTCGACGCGATGCTGTCCAGCGACGCCTTCAGGTCCTTCTTCTGCGCGACGGCCTCCCTTGCAGCGGTGCAGTAGGCCCTGAGTTTCGGATCCTTGATGTCGGGCATCGGTGTGGTCGTGGTGGTGATCACGGCTGTGCCGGTGGTGGTGGTCTGGGCTGCGGCCGTGTCGGCCTTCTTGCTGTCGCTCCCGCAGCCGGCGGCCCCGAACGTGACGCCGACAGCGACCAGACAGGCGAGTGCTCGGAGGTGCAAGGAACGTGGAACGTGGACCATGGAGTTCATCCTCGCATCACGGGTACTTCTCATCGCGTCAGCGGCTCGGCCGCCTCGATCTCCCGGAGTGCGCGGCGGTCGATCTTCTGCATCGCGGTGAGCGGCAGTTCGTCGACGATCCGCGTCGCTTCGGGGAGCTTGTGGTGAGCGAGGCGGGAGCTTCCGTGGTCGCGAAGCTCCGCGAGTGTCGGAGGTCGGTTGGGATCTGTGGGCACCACGACGGCCACGCCGATCTCTCCGAGCACCTGGTCCGGTCGTGGGACGACCACCACCTCCCGTACCCCGGGGTGGCTTCCTATGACCGCCTCGACCTCGGCGGGGTGCACGTTGTAGCCGCCCCGGATGAACATGTCGCCGGAGCGACCGGCCAGGACGAGACACCCGTTGTCGTCGATTCGGCCGAGGTCTCCGGTTCGGAGCCACCCGTCGACGAGCGTCTCTGCCGTGGCGACGGGGTCATCCCAGTAGCGGGACATCACAGCGTCCGACTGCAGCCACACCATCCCGACTTCGCCGTGGGAGAGGGGGGTCCCGTCGTCACCGCGCACCTCCAGTGCCATACCTGGACGGGGACGACCGACGGTGTGGAGCGCCTCCTCGTCGGGGGCGTCCGGAGCGGTGGCGGTGCCGACCCCTCCCGACTCGGTGGATGACCAGCGGATCGAGTAGCCGGCGTCGAAGCGTCGCCGGGCCTCCTCCACGAGTGCCGGAGGGGAGGCGGCGCCACCCACTACCAGTTGGGAGACCTGTGAGAGGTCGCGGCGGTCGAAGTCAGGGTCGCGGAGCATCAGCGCGATCTGTGGCGCGACGGCACCGATGGTCCGAATGCCCTCGCGTTCCACGAGGTCGAGGACGTCGGCCGCACGCCAACGGGCGAGCAGGTGTGTGGTCGTGCCGAGTCGCAGGTACCAGGGCAGCTTCGTCGTGAATCCGACGTGTGCGAACTGGGTCGATCCGAACTGTGCGATCGGCGAGGATCCCCAGACCGCCCCAGTGTCGTAGCGGGCGACGGCGACGAGTTGCCGATCGGTGAAGACCGCGCCCTTGGGGGCGCCGGTGGTCCCCGATGTGAACACGACGGCGACCGGCCGGTCGGCGTCTGGTCCCGGTTCGGGTGCTGTCCGCCCCTGGCGCTCCAGTGAGGAGACCTGGTCCGAGTCCGCGAGGACGATCGTCGGTGACACCTTCGCCAGGCAACCGCTGCGTTCGTTCTCGGTCAGCCGGGGGTTGACCCCGGCGATGGTCGCTCCGCAGCGCACCACGGCCGCATACGCGACGACCCAGGCGCTCTCCGACGGGAGCGTGAGCCCGACGACAGTGCCCGGCACGACACCTGCCTCCGCAAGTCCGGCTGCCACCGCCTCGCTGCGACGATGAAGTTCCGCGTAGGTGAGTGTCGATCCGTCCGGGTCGACGAATGCAGGCCGGTCCCCGAAGCGTCGAGCAGCCTCCGCCACCGTGGCCGGCAGGAAGGGTGCTGCGAAGAGATCCTCGGGCATGTCCGGATCGTACGGTCAGCCGGGTCGCCGCCAGTACCTGTCGGGTCCGACGCCGCTCCGGTCCGACCGTGCGCACCAAGATTGGGTCGTGGCCGGACCTGTGCACCTGACGCCTGACGTGGCGCGGCGCATCGCGCTCGCGGCGCAGGGCTTCGCGGATCGGCGACCGTCGGGAATGTGTAACCGCCACCACGGCCGTCGCACCTTCGACCGCGTCGGAGTCGTGCAGATCGACTCGGTCAACGTGGTCGCCAGATCCCAGGACCTCGTCCTCTATTCGCGACTCGGCCAGCACCGAACCGATCTGATCTCGAAGCTCACCGCGGCGGGCGACGTGTTCGAGTACTGGGCCCACGAGGCATCCCACGTCCCCATGAACCTCCATCCCTACCTGCGCTGGCGCATGGAGGACGCCATGCATGGCAAGGGGATGTGGGGTTCGATGGCCCGCATCCGCGCGGAGGAACCGGCGCTGGTTGCCGCCGTGCTGGCCCAGGTCCGGGAGCGGCCCATGACGGTCGGCATGATCGAAGGGGCTGGGGAGCGCAGCCACGGCATGTGGGGTCGAACGCCCGGCAAGATCGCCATGGAGTACCTGTTCTGGAGCGGTCAGGTGACCGCCCGCCGGGGACGGAACTTCGAGCGTTGGTACGACCTGCCCGAACGTGCTCTGCCCGCTGCCGTCCTGGAGCGTCCGACACCGCCGCGGGCCGAGGCACTCAAGGAACTACTCGTCACGGCCGCCCGCTCGGTCGGGGTCGGCACCAGCGGCGATCTGGTCGACTACTTCCGCCTCCACGGGCCGACCTGTCGACCTCTGCTGGCCGAACTCGTGGACGAGGGCCGGCTCCTGGCAGCGGAGGTGGACGGCTGGAAGCCGCCCGCGTTCCTGCACCCGGAAGCCCAACGCCCACGACGTGTCGGCGGAACGGCACTTCTGTCCCCGTTCGATTCGCTGATCTGGGAACGGGATCGTGCCGAACGCATCTGGGGATTCCGGTACCGGATCGAGATCTACGTTCCCCGTCCGAAGCGGGTCCACGGCTACTACGTGTTGCCGTTCCTCCTCGACGGTGAGCTCGTGGCCAGGGTCGACCTGAAGGCTGAACGCAATGCACGGGTCCTGCTCGTCCAGGCAGCGTGGGCGGAGGACGACCGTGACCACGAGCGGATCGCCGGGGAGTTGGCTACCGAACTCCTCGGTCTTGCTTCGTTCCTCGGCCTCGATGGTCTGGAGGTCGTGGGGCGTGGGGATCTCGCTCCAGCTCTGGCCGGCGCTGCCAGGTCCCTCGGGGCCGCTGGCGAGTCGCCGTCGGGTTGAACAGCTGGTCCGGGGTTCAGCGGGTCCGGGGTTCGATGCGAGCGCCCTGGAAGACCTTCTGACCCTCGGCGAGGGACTCCTCGCTCATCCCGAGGTTCAGGAAGGTGTTTCCGAGGTCGATCGCCTGCTTCCGGGTGAGCTCGCTGCCCGCCCACAGGGTCCGCAACGTCGCCTGCATCGGACCGGGTGGGGCGGACGCGATGGCGTTCGCGACCCAGCCGGCTCGTTCCTCGAGCTCGTCGGACGGGCACACCTCCGACACCAGCCCGATCTCCAAGGCCCTCTTCGCCGACATTCGTTCGTGGTTGCCGAGCAGCGCGATCCGCAGGATCTCGCCGAACGGCATACCCCGGTGAAGCATCAGCAACGGTTCGTAGACGGCAGGCATGCCGTAGGTGACGTGCGGGTCGAAGAAGGTCGCATGGTCGGCCGCGATGAGGATGTCCACCTCGCCGAGCAGGTAGAACGCGCCGCCGCACGCCATTCCGTTGACGGCGCAGACGACCGGCTTCCAGAACTCGTTCGACTTTGGGCCGAGAAGCTTGCCGGGATCGTCGTAGGTGAAGGGGGAGAAGTCGTATTCGACGCCACCCTCTGCCGGAACGAAGTCCCGGTCGATGCCGGTGCAGAACGCCTTGTCCCCCGTAGCGGTCAGCACCGCCACCCGGACCGAGTCGTCCGTACGCAGCGAACGCCAGAGCGACGAGAGTTCGTCGCACATGACCTTGTTGAACGCGTGGTACCGGTCCGGGCGATCGAGCGCGATCCGGACGACGGCGTCGCGCTGTTCGACGTGGAGGGTCTCGAACGAAGACAGGTCGACCATGGCTCGGAGGTTAGGGGCGGTGCCTGCAGCGACCGGTCAGTCGGTGCCGAGCAGGTCGAGTGCCCAGGCCTTCTTGGCGCCCATCGTCGTCTCGACGTCCTTGTCCAGGTCCAGGTGGAGCATCTCGATGGCGTTGCCGCGCATCGCTTTGTAGATCTGCTCGTCGGTCAGGCCCTCCACCATCTTCTCGGCGATGACCTTGGTGTCCGGCCAGGTGGAGTCCGTGTGGGGGTAGTCGGTCTCGAAGGTGATGTTGTCCTCGCCGACCTCGTCGATGGCGACCAGGCCGTGACGGTCCCGGAAGAAGCAGCCGTACACGTTGCGGTAGTAGTAGGCACTCGGCGCCTCGGGGATGATGTCCTTCACCCCGCCCCACGCCCGGTGCTCACGCCACACGTCGTCGACCCGTTCGAGGATGTAGGGGAGCCAGCCGATCTGCCCCTCTGAGTAGGCGAGCTTCAGCTTCGGGAACTGGACGAGCTTGCCGCTGAAGAGCCAGTCGCTCAGCGACGCCATCGAGTTGTTGAACGACAACGATGCAGCCACGGCGGTCGGCGCGTCGGGGGAGGTGGCCGGCATCCGCGAAGAGGAGCCGATGTGCATGTTGATGGTGGTCTGGGTCTCCTCGCACGCCTGGAAGAACGGGTCCCAGAAACCGGAGTGGATCGACGGGAAGCCGAGCACGGCGGGGATCTCGGAGAAGGCCACGGCGTGAACGCCACGCTCGGCGTTACGACGGATCTCCTTGGCTGCCAGTTCTGCGTCCCAGAACGGGACGATGACCATCGGGATCAGAGCGCCGTCGGAGTCGCCGCACCACTCCTCGACCATCCAGTTGTTGTAGGCCTCGATGCAGGCCAGGCCGAGGTCGCGGTCGGGGCATTCGGAGAACGCCTGGCCGGCGAAACGGGGGAACGACGGGAAGCAGAGGCTCGCCTCCACGTGGTTCATCTCCTGGTCCGCGATTCGTGCCTTCGGGTCGTAGCAGCCGGGACGCATCTCGTCGTAGGTCATCGGCGTCATCGTCATCTCGTCACGGCTGAAACCGACCGCCGCGACGTGGCGCTTGTGGATGTAGACGACGTCGCCGAAGATCCAGCAGTCCGCCGGGGTCCCGTCCGGAGTGAACTCCTGCTCGTAGGTGCCTCCGCCGATGTGCTTCATCGCGCCGACTCCGCGCCGCTCGATGCGTGGGCCGTCGGCCTTGAACTTCTCGGGGAGGTAGTTCTGCCAGACGTGGGGTGGCTCGACCACGTGGTCGTCGACGCTGATGATCTTCGGCAGTTCGGCCATCGCTCGGCCCTCCAGTTCTGACGATGCGTCAGGAGTTTCTGACGGTCCGTCAGATCCTATCTCTCCGACTCGCTCCCGACCAGCCCCATCGCTGTGGGCTCGGAATCCGGCGGACGGGAATGGGCAGGTCAGGCCGACTTTCCCAGCTTCCCTGATCCCTCCCACCCGAATCGCTTGGCAGGCGACGTGCCATCTGGTTCGGTCGGAGAGGAGCGCCGAACGGGCGTCGGAGGAGGCTGATCGAAGTGGTGGACGTCCTCGTCGTGGACGACAACGAAATCGAACGTGCGGGTCGAGAACTCGTCCTCGGCCGCCGTGGTCACCGGGTGGTCGCGGTCGACTGGACGAAGGCCAGGCGACTCGAGTCGGAAGCCGACGTGGTCCTGGCCGTCGTCCGTCGGGACACCACCACCTTCGACCGGTGGGAGGCTCTGCGGGCCGCCGGCCCGTTGACCCGTTTCGGCCACGGGTCGGCCAAGCGGGTCGCTCTGACCGTCGACACGATCGCGCCCTCCCCCATGTCGCATCTCCGGCTCCGTAAGGCCGGCGCCGACGCGGTCCTGGCGTCGTCGCAGGTGGACACCGGTGATCTGCTCGACGGCCTGGTGAGAGCCGTGCCCGTCGAGCCGATGCGGGCGTGGCGCCTCGTGGTTGAACGTGTGGAGGTCGGCACGGCCTGTGACCCCCGGGCCGTCGTCTCCTACGTCCTCGAGAAGGCAGCAGCCGACCCTGTCTACCTTCGGGCATTCGAACCCGGGACGCCGCAGAACCGATCGGGGGTGTCGCGGCGGCGAGCACACACTCTCCGCCGCAAGGTCGCCAACCTTGGGGACCTTCGAGCGTTGACGCCGATGTCAGGTGGTCCGGCGCGGGACCAGTCGTTGCCTCGGTGGACCGACGTCGTCGCGTTCGTCAACCAGTGCCGCGGTTGGCACCCGACCGATGAGGAGCCGTCCAGTACCGAGCTCCCGGTCGCGCGCTTCGGGTAACTGCTGCGGAACCTCAGGGCACACGTACATGGAACCGATCGGGAAGGACGTGAGGACGCGACCGTCGACCTTGCCGATCATCAGCGCACCGGAGCGCTTGGCGCAGAACCAGTCGTCGGTGGTGCGGATCCAGTGCCGCCGCAGATCCGGCCCCACGTAGTAGGAGGCGCCGGTCAGTTCGATCACGCTGTTCGCGACGACAGGCGGTGTGGTGGGTGGGCCGATCTCCTCCCAGGTCTGCCACAGGTATGCGCTCGCAGGCGCCTCCTCGGCCTCGAACTCGAGCAGGACGTGGGGAAGCACCAGGCGTCCCCCGACGAAGTCCTGCCATGCAGCGAATCCCGATATCCCGTCAGGCCGTCCGGCCGGCATGCCCATCGAACCTGACGGTCCGCCGGTCGCGATCCAGCGGTCCCAGGCACCATTGACCACAGGGATCGGGATCGCTTCCCGGCTCTCGATCACTACGCCCCCGCGATGGGTCCTGATGATCTCGACACCGTCGATGGTGACGCGGCCGGTGGGCACGCCGACGAAGTCATGGTTCGTTCGCCACTGCCACGCCGCGAACTCGTCCAGAGACAGGTGGATCACAGGGTCGTCGACACCGCGACCCGAAACGAGGCGACCGAGCCGCATCCCACCTGCGTACAAGGACTGGGTGTAGAGGTCGTCGCGCCACGCGTTGATCGGCTTGGCGCACACCAAAGTCGTCGAACCGGCCTGGACCTCTGCAGCCATGGCTCGGAAACGTGGCCCTGCGCTCACGACGCCCTCGTCCCCGCCGTCGGTGTTGCCGATCTCGACCAGGCCGAGGTTCGCGCACTGTACGGCGTCGGGTTCTACGGGTGGCTGTTCGGTCGGTGGCACCTCGGTCGGTGGTTCCGTGACCGGCTCGTTCGTCCTCGGGGGCTCCGAGGTTTCGTCGTCCTCCGTGTCATCCGACTTCGGGCCCCCGCCCGTCGAGTTGCGATCTGACTTGGCATTCGGCTGCATCGCCTCACCCGGGCTCATCGGGGCAGCGGCCGAGCCTGGTCGTGAGCCTTGCGATCCGTACGAGTCGGTAGTGGTGACTTCGGCCCGACCGGGGCCTTTCGTGGAGGGCGCCGATCCGTCTGCCAGCCGGTCGCCCGCATGAGGCTCCCGCGTGCTCGGCGTCTGGGGAGCGTCCCTGGAGATTGGTCGGGTCGATCGTGTGGACGTGACCTCCCTGTCGACGGTCCTGATCTGCTCGGCCTCGTCGGTGGAGCGGTCCCGCGTGATCTGGGCGACGACCATTCCGAGTACGAGAAGCGCGGCGATTGCGGCGATCGTGATGCGACCTCCGAATCGCTGCCGGCTCGTGGGTGTCTCTGGGTTCATCGAATCACTGGCATTTCATCACCCGGCCGACCTCGAGTTGGTTTACGGCAACCGCTGGAACTTGGATCACCTGAGCTCCGTACCGCTGTTTGACGCAGGTCCTCTCGTCGCCGTGCTGAATCCAGTGACGCTTGCGATCCGGGGTGATCAGGAAGGCATTGTCGGCAGGGGTGACCAGGATGTTGCCGACGATGTCGTCGGGCAGCTTCCGGTCCTTCGCGGAGTACGGAACCACCTTGGAGACGGTCATACCTACTTCGTACGGCGTGACGATCCGGCCATGGAGGAAGTCCTGTGTCGAACCGATTCCAGGTCGTTCGTAACGGTCGGAGATCGGTCGACCCAACTGGGTACCGTCGATGCCGCCGTGCGCTACCCAGAAGTCAAGGAACGCACCCGTGACGACGAACGGTCGATCTCCCTGTGTGAGCTGGACGATGTCGCCGCGGGCGAACTGGACCATTCGTACCTGATCCTTCCGGTCCGGAAGCCGGCGGATCGGAAGTCCGAGGTCCTGCATAGGATTGTCGTTGTCCCACGTCGACAACTTCAACCGTTCGTACTCCAGGCGATTGAGCACGATCACGTCCCGACCGGGCGGTGTGGGAGCGAGGAGCAGGGCGAGATCGTCGTCGGTCCGACCCGAAAGCTTCTGGTAGACCATCCCGCTCTGCGTCTCGATCAGCCCGGCGCAAGGTGAGTCCGGCAGCGCCTTCGCTGCCTCCTTGAAGGGTTCGGACCATCTGCGCAACGTGATCGAGGCATCCTGCGCAACGTCACCGGGCTTGTGGACCTTTTCCTGGCAGAAGGCTGGAGGTATCGAACGCTCCGAACGGCCCGATGATCGGACGATCACGGCCAATGCCGCAGCGCCCAGAACGGCGACTGCGGCAACCACCGCTGCGATTCGGCCGATCCGCCTTTGCGGAAGCTGCGGCGGCAGGGTGATGGTTCGAGGGGTGGTACCGGTCCGTGCCGTTTCGACGATGGTGACCGGTTCGAGCGGGGCAGCGGATCCGCCGGAGCGATCGATCGCGGCTGCCAGCTCGGCCAGCGTTTCGTCGAGAACACTCGCACCGGTCGATTCGCGGCGACGACGGTAGGCGTCCCAGCCGAGCTGGAACGCGTTCGCGGCCCGCGGGCCACGGCGGGTCAGCGGCTGCCAGCGGAGTGGGCCGGAACCGAGCAGCTCCGATGCCGCTGCCTTGTGGGCGGGGTCGACCATCTCCGCGATCGAGTGGTCGATCAGTTCCTGCAGGGCAGCGAAGCGGCCCTCCCGGTCGCCGAGCACCTCGGTCGGTAGGTGCGTGTCGATCGCGGGCAGGACCCGATCCCGCACCGCTGAACGTGAGCGCAGCGAGGTGAGGACACGCAGATCAGAGGCAACGTCCGCAACGGATGCGCGCTGGTTCTCGTGATCGATCGCCATCATGTGTTGGAGTCCGTCGGCGCCCGCGGCCCGGATCACGGACGCCGAGGATCGTACTTTCGGCACCTGGATCGTGCGAACGGTCCTGTTCGTCGTGGCTGGTCGGGACTGTACCTGACGGGTCGTCAGGTACAGTCCCGACCATGGCTGCCCCCACGCTCGCCGAACTGGTGGACCCGTCGTACACGGCCGTCGTCACCTCTGAAGTGCAGAACGGGGTCGTCGGTGAACGTGCCGCCCTGCCCGAGTTGGCCGCGCTGGCTGCGCCGGCCGTTGAGAAGGTCGGTGAGTTGTGCAGGTCCGCGCGTGCTGCTGGAGTCAGGGTGATTCACGCCACGGCCGCCCGTCGGGCCGACGCGGCGGGTTCGAACAACAACGCCCGCCTTTTCGCCGCGGTCCGCCGTTCCCCGGTCGCGTTGCTGCCCGGTTCCCCTGAAGTCCAGGTCGTCCCAGCGCTCGGGCCGGAGCCCGAGGACATCGTGCTGTGTCGCCTGCACGGCCTGAACCCGATGGCAGGTACCGACCTGGACCCGATCCTCAGGAACCTCGGCGTCAGGACCGTCGTCGTGTCGGGTGTGTCGGTGAACGTGGCGATCACGAACCTGGTGATGGACGCCGTGAACAACGGGTACCAGGTCGTGGTGCCGAGGGACGCCGTGACCGGCGTCCCGCAGGCCTACGCGGACGCCGTCATCGACAACACCCTGTCCGTCCTGGCGACGATCACGACCGTCGGAGAGCTGGCCACAGCGTGGACGGGAATCGGAACCGCAGAGGAGGACGAGCAATGACCGACGAACTGACGGATCCGAGGGCCGATCTGCGTTGGCCGACCATCCCCGCCGTGCTCGACGACGCCGTGGCGGAACGCGGCGACGCGGAGGCGATCGTCGACGCCGGGGTGCGGTGGACCTGGAGCCAGATCGGCGAAGCCGTCGACCGGGCAACGGCCGCCTTCATCGCGGCGGGTATCGAACGAGGTGACCGAGTCGCTATCTGGGCTCCGAACTGCGCCGAATGGATCGCCGCGCTGCTCGGCCTCCAGTCCGCCGGCGCGGCCCTGGTCCCGCTCAACACCCGTTACAAGGGTGTCGAGGCGGCAGACATCCTGGACCGCAGCAGGGCCAGGATTCTCGTCACCGTCGACGGGTTCCTCGGCAACGACTACCTCTCCATGCTCGACGGCCACGACCTTCCGCACCTGGAACGGATCGTGGTGCTGCGGGCCGACTCCCTCTCGAGCCCGCGGGCCGAGACCTGGGAGGACTTCCTCGACTCCGGCTCGGCCGTCACCCTCGAAGCCGTCCGGGAACGACGGGCATCGGTCCAACCCACCGACACGTCGGATCTGCTGTTCACGTCCGGCACCACCGGGAAGCCGAAGGGCGTCATCTGCACGCACGCCCAGACCCTTCGCACGGTCGGGGCCTGGGCCGCGGTGAACGGCCTGGCCGACACGGACCGGTACGTCTGCGTGAACCCCTTCTTCCATTCCTTCGGCTACAAGGCGGGAATCGTCGCCTGGCTGGAGACCCGCTGCGTGCTGTTGCCCGTCGGCGTGTTCGACGTCCCCGAGGTGATGCGTCTCATCGCCGAGGAGCGGGGGTCGATGCTTCCGGGCGCGCCGACGCTCTACCAGACGATCCTCAACCACCCGGACCGCGACGAGCTCGACTCGTCGTCGCTGCGCCTCGCAGTCACCGGTGCCGCTGCCATCCCCGTGAGTCTCGTTCGCCAGATGCGCGAGGACCTCGGCTTCGACACGGTCGTGACCGCGTACGGACTCACCGAGGCTTGCGGGTTCGTGTCCATCTGCCGTCCCGACGACGACGACGAGACGATCTCCACGACGTCGGGTCTCGCGATGCCCGGCATCGAGGTCCGCATCGTCGACGGCGACGGCAACGAAGTGCCCCGTGGGGAACCGGGCGAGATCCTCGTGCGTGGCTACAACGTCATGGCCGGCTACTTCGAGAACCCCGAAGCCACGGCCGAGGCGATCGATCCCGACGGCTGGCTCCACACCGGAGACGTCGGGACGATGGACGAGCGCGGCTACATCGACATCACCGACCGGATCAAGGACCTGTTCATCGTCGGCGGCTTCAACGCCTACCCGGCGGAGATCGAGGACCTCCTGCTCAGCCACCCCGACATCGCCCAGGTCGCGGTCGTCGGAGTGCCCGACGAACGTCAGGGCGAGGTGGGCGCTGCGTTCGTCGTCCCCGTCTCCGGTCACACGGCGGACCCCGACGAGATCGTCGCCTGGGCCCGCGAACACATGGCCAACTTCAAAGTTCCGCGTCACGTCACGATCGTCGACGCACTACCCGTCAACCCGAGCGGCAAGGTCGTCAAGTTCGAACTGCGCGCTCGTTTCGAGGAGAACCGATGATCCCCCTGCTCGCCGAAGCCACTCCTGCCGCCGACTGGTTCGACGGGGCATCCGCCGGACTGCTCCTGATCCGCGTCGTGGTAGGCGTGACCCTCGCGGCACACGGTTACAACAAGTTCTTCGGCGGAGGTCGGATCCCCGGCACCGCAGCTTGGTTCGACTCGATGGGCATGAAGCCCAACGGTCGCCTGCACGCGATCCTCGCCGCATCCACCGAGATGGGGGCCGGCCTGCTGTTCGCCGTCGGTTTCCTCACCCCGCTCGCTGCTGCCGGCTTCGTCGGCCTCATGGTCGTGGCGGCGTGGACCGTTCACCGCCCCAACGGCTTCTTCATCGTGAAGAACGGGTGGGAGTACAACGTCATCCTCGCCGTCGTGCCCGTCGGCATCGCCATGGTGGGACCGGGCAAGCACAGCCTCGACTGGGCGCTCGGCCTCGACTTCGCGTTCGACCCGTGGCTCGCGTTCGCGATCTCGGCGGTCCTCGGGGTCGCCGGTGGTGCCGGTCTCCTCGCTGCCTGCTGGCGGCCACCGGCCGACCAGTAGTCGGGTATCGGGTCTGCCTGTCACCTGACGGTGCGTCAGGTGACAGGTCGTCAGCAACTAGCTTCGTCCGTGTGAGCGCTGAGGACCTCGCCGCGACCGGTGCCGGGGCGGAACCGCGGGCCGCCGACGGCAGGGTTCCCGGCAGACGTGGCAGGGCTACTCGCCAACGCCTCCTCGAATGCACCGGACAGATGCTGCGCGACCGCAGCTACCGGGACCTGAAGGTCGTGGACATCGCGAGGGAAGCGGGGACCTCGCCGGCGACCTTCTACCAGTACTTCCCCGACGTCGAGTCCGCGATCCTCGTTCTCGCCGACTTCATGGTCACCCAGGGCGGGGAGACCTTCGCCGCCCTCACCGCCCAGGCCACCTGGAAGGGGCGCGAGGGATACCAGGCTTCCTTGGATCTCGTGGACGGCGTGCTCGGATTCTGGGAGCGCTTCCAACCGTTGCTGCGGGTCGTCGACCTCGCTACCGAGGAGGGTGACAGCCGCTTCGCGAACGTTCGCACCCGCCTGCTCAACGACCTGAACAACACGCTGGCCCAGGCTGCTGCCGACCACCAGGCCGCAGGGCGCGGTCAAGAGGGAGTCGACCCGAACGCGATCGGTGGAGTGCTGGTGGCGATGCTCGCCCACGTGTCAGCGCATCGCCTCGGCTTCGAGTTCTGGGGGGTCAAGACCGACGACCTCCGCGAGGCGATGGCCCGCATCGTCTTCTGGTCCG
>JAGQSN010000131.1 GCA_020439555.1 Acidimicrobiales bacterium
CCTACCCCCAGGTCACCACGCTGGTCAACCGCATCGACTGGCTCGGCAGCTTCGCCAACGAGGTCCCGTTCATCCTCGCCGCCGAGAAGTTGATGGAGATCGAGGCGCCGCCTCGGGCCCAGTGGATCCGCACGGTCCTGTTCGAGCTCTCCCGCATCGCCAACATCTCGCTGTTCATCGGTGACATGGCGCTGCACATCGGTGCCATGACCGCCGCCTTCTACGCGTTCCGGGACCGCGAGTTCGTCCTGAACCAGATCGAGGCGGTCACCGGTGGACGCTTCCACCCCAACTTCGACCGCATCGGCGGCCTGTTCGACGACATCCCGAAGGGCTGGGTCGCCGACACGAAGGCAGCGATGGCCAAGCTCCGCGACTTCTGCGACGAGATGGACGAGCTGGTCACCGGCAACGAGATCTTCGAGGCCCGTACCCGCGGGATCGGGGTGATCCCCGCCGACATCGCCCAGCAGTTCGGTCTCAGCGGAGCGAACCTGCGTGCCAGCGGTGTCGACTGGGACCTCCGTCGGGACATGCCCGTCGGACTCGCCTGGGACAAGGTCGACTGGAAGGTCTGGACGCACCCCGACGGCGACTCGTTCGCCCGCTTCTGGGTCCGCATCCAGGAGGTCCGTGAGGCCACGAAGATCGTCGACCAGCTGCTCGACGGCCTGCCGTCCGGGCCGATCATGGCGAAGGTCCCCCGCATCATCAAGGTGCCCGAGGGTGAGGCATGGGTCGCCACGGAGAACCCGCTCGGCGAGATGGGCTACTACGTCGTCTCCAAGGGCGGCCTCGGTCCGTTCCGGGTGAAGATCCGCACGGCCTCCTTCAACAACGTGTCGATCGTTCCGTGGCTCTGCCGCGGCGTGTACGTGCCTGACGTGGTCACCATCCTCGCCAGCCTCTACTTCATCCTCGGAGACATCGACCGGTGAGGAACCCCGTGCTGGCCCTCGAACTGGCCTACTGGCAGCAGAGCATCCTGCGCACCGTCGGCATCCTCGCTGCCGTGCTGCTGCCTGCCGGGACGTTCGTGTACTTGTTCCTGTTCAAGATGGTCTCGTTCATGCAGAGCCGTCTCGGACCCATGGAAGCCGGTCCCTTCGGCTCGTTGCAGCTGCTCGCCGAGGTCGGCAAGTGGATCCAGAAGGAGGACCTGGTCCCGGAGAGGGCGGACCGAGGCCTCTTCAAGATCGCTCCCTACCTGGTCGTCACCACGGTGCTGCTCGTCTACCTCGTGGTGCCGTTCGGGCCGGACCTGACCTTCGTCAGCGGGGCCATGACCGGCGGCATCTTCTACGCCGTTGCCGTCGCCTCGATCAGCACGCTCGGTGTCATCGTCGCCGGCTGGGCGTCGGCCAACAAGTACTCGCTCATGGGCGGTCTCCGTGCCGGCGGCCAGCTCGTCGCCTACGAGCTGCCGATGATCCTCGCCGTGGTCGGCGTCATCATCCAGGCCGGGACCATGGACATGCGGGGCATCGTCGCCGCCCAGGCGGGCGGCTCGATCTTCGGTGTCGACGTGATCGGCAACCCGTACGTGCTCACGCAATTCGTCGGCTTCCTGATCTTCATGATCTCCGTCCAGGCGGAACTGGCACAGACACCCTTCGACATGCCCGTCGCCGAGTCCGAGCTCGTGACCGGTTACATGACCGAGTACACGGGCATGCGGTTCCTGCTGTTCTTCATCGGCGAGTTCGCATCCGCCGGTGCCTTCGCCGCTGTGGGCGCCACGCTCTTCCTCGGTGGCTGGGCGGTGCCGGCCGCGTGGACCGACCTGGACAACAACCTGTTCAACCTGCTCGGTCCGATCATCCTCCTGGCGAAGATGTGCCTGCTCGGCGGTCTCATCTTCTTCATCCGCTTCACGTTCCCGCGGCTTCGTGAGGACCAACTCCAGAAATTCGCTTGGGTCGTCCTCATCCCGTTGTCGCTGGCGAACATCCTCGCCACGACGATCCTGAAGGTTGCGTTCTGATGGCAGCCAAGAAGACCAAGGTCAAGGGCCTCTTCAAGGGCATGAAGGTCACCTTCGACGAGATGACCCAGACGATCTGGCCCGGAGAGGGCGCGAAGCGCTTCCTCCAGCCACCGTCTCCCGCCAAGGGTGCCGCCACGGTCCAGTACCCCCACGAGAAGGAAGCTCCCGCCACCCGTGCGCGTGGCGTGATCGCTCTCAAGGAGGAGAACTGCACGGCCTGCATGCTCTGCGTGCGTAGCTGCCCGGACTGGTGCATCTACA
>JAGQSN010000132.1 GCA_020439555.1 Acidimicrobiales bacterium
ACCTCTCGTCGCTGTTCGTGCTGTCCTCGAGCGCCGTCGTGTTCTCGCCCTCCTTGAAGGAGGCGATGCTCGACGAGTTGCCCGACATCATCATCGTCGACGCCATCGGATCCTCCGAGAGCGGCATGAACGGCATGACGATCCAGTCGAAGGGCCAGACCTCCAACCACGGCGGAGGCGGACCCACCGTCACGGCCGGCCGCGACGCGGTCGTGCTCGGCGACGACCTTCGACCCCTGCAACCCGGCACGGGCACCGTCGGGAAGCTCGCCCGGGGCGGCAACATCCCGGTCGGCTACCACAAGGACCCGGTCAAGACGGCGTCGACGTTCGTGACCTCGCCCGACGGGAACCGTTACGTCGTGGCCGGCGACTTCGCGCTCCTGGAGGAGGACGGGTCGATCACCCTCCTGGGTCGCGGGTCGGCGTGCATCAACTCCGGGGGCGAGAAGATCTTCCCCGAGGAGGTAGAGAGCGTCCTCAAGGAACACCCCGCGGTGTACGACGTGCTCGTGGTCGGGGTACCCGACGACCGTTGGGGCGAGGCCGTCTGTGCAGTTGTCCAGCCACGCGAGGGTGTCGAGCCACCGACGCTGGAATCACTCGCTGAGCACTCACGGACGAAGCTCGCCGCCTACAAGACGCCTCGGCACCTGGTGGTCGTGGACGAGATCGTCCGCTCCCCCAGCGGCAAACCCGACTACCCGTGGGCGAGCAAGCTCGCCGCCGCATCGACGCAGGTCTGAACCCGAGCCGGCACGCGGCCACCTTCGGACCGCCAGAACGAGAACGTGTTCTAGTCTCGGCGGATGGCAGATGAACCGCACATCCTCGTGGAACGGGACGGTCACGTCCTCACCGTCACCCTCAACCGCCCGGCAGCGAAGAACGCCTTCAGTCCGTCGATGCTCGTCGGTGCCGCCGACGCGTGGAAGCTCCTCGACGAGGACCCCGAACTCCGCGTCGGAATCCTCACCGGAGCCGGAGGCGACTTCTGCTCGGGGATGGACCTGAAAGCCCTGGCCGACGGTTTCTCCGAGGAGGAGATGGCCCGGATGGCCGAGGACCCCGATCTCCACTGGAAGGCGCTGCTTCGACACTTCCGGCCGTCCAAGCCGATCGTCGCGGCGGTCGAGGGCTACTGCGTTGCGGGTGGTACCGAGATCCTCCAGGCGACAGAGATCCGTGTCGCCGGCGAGTCCGCCCAGCTCGGCATCGCCGAGGTGCGCCGCGGCCTGTTCCCGCTCGGCGGTTCGACGGTTCGCCTTCAGCGCCAGATCGCCTTCACCAACGCCGCTGATCTCCTGCTCACCGGTCGGCTCATCAGCGCGGCCGAGGCCAAGGAGATCGGTCTCATCGGCCACGTCGTCCCCGACGGTCAGGCCCTGGCCAAGGCACGGGAGCTGGCGGATCAGATCGCAGAGAACGGGCCGCTCGCCGTCAAGGCGGTCCTCCAGTCGATGCGCGAGACAGCGGCAATGAGCGAGGCCGACGGCCTGGCGCGGGAACTCCAGATCGGCGAACCGATCATCTTCGGCACCAACGACGCCAAGGAAGGGCCACGGGCTTTCAAGGAGAAGCGCAAGCCCAACTTCACCGGCACCTGAACCTTCACCGGCTCCCGATGTTCACCGACATCGGGAGCCATCCGCGCGCGTCGGCTCCAGGAACTCGAAGTTGCGTAGTTCTCCGTCGCCTGGCGACGTGGAACTACGCCATTTCGTCGGTGGGGAGGGTCAGTTGCGGTCTCGGAGGGCGGCCTCGACCCGCTCGAGCGCGTCGACCACACGGTCGGTCTGTGCCTGTTGTTCGAGGACGAACCTGGCCATCCAGAAGCGCAGCAGCCGTGCCAGCGAGAAACGGATGAACAGGCCGAGTCCGATGACCGCCAACCCGAGGCCGAACAGCCCGCCGGAGATCAGCATCGGGATCTGGTTCGCGACGTAGGGGGTGTCCGACGCCCGGTACCAAGCCACTAGCACCAGGACGAGCCCGATGATCGGTAACGCCAGTCCGATCTTCAGCAGCAGCGCTTCCGTGTCGGACTTCGGCTCGGGGACCTGGATCTCCCCGATCTTCTGCTCCAGTCGCGCCGCGGCGTCGGTGGTTGCTGATGTTGCGGTCATGTGGAAGCTCCGAGGTAGGCGGCCGACAGCTCGGCCTCGATTTCGGCTGGTGTACCCGTGGCGACGACGGTTCCGTGCTGCATGATTACAGCTCGGTCGGCGACTCCGAGGACGGTTCGTGCGAACTGCTCGACGACGAGGATCGAGACTCCTTCGCGGGCGATGCCGGCGACGATCTCGTACAGCTCGGCCACGATCAACGGCGCCAGCCCCATCGACAACTCGTCGATCAGCAGCACGCCCGGGTCGGTCGCCAAGCCGCGGGCCATGGCGAGCATCTGCTGTTCGCCACCCGACATCGTCCCTGCGACCTGATTGATGCGTTCACCGAGACGTGGGAAGCGCGCCACCGCACGCTCCACGACGTCGCTCTCGGGCACTCCGGTCATGCTCGCCATGCGCAGGTTGTCCCGAACCGTGAGGTTGCGGAACACACCCCGTCCCTCCGGAATGGTGCACAGTCCCGCCCTGGCGAGCGCCGCCGGATCGGCACCGTTGACGTGACGTCCGGCGACGTGCACGCAACCGGACGACGGCTGGTGCTGCCCTGTGATGACCGACAGCGTGGTGGTCTTGCCGGCGCCGTTCGGACCGAGCAGGGCCACGACCTCCCCGTGGGGCACGACGAGGTCCACGCCGTGCAGGACCTCGATACGGCCGTAGGAGGCGCGGACACCTCTCAGCTCGATGAGCGGCGCCACCTCGTCGACGAGCGCAGCCGATGTGGCCGAGCCGGCGGACGGGTCGAAGTCACGTGGGCTCGTCATGCGCCGACCTCCACATCGGTTCCCTGACCGAGGTACGCCTCGATCACCGCTTGGTCGTTCTGGACCTGCTCGGGCGTACCGCAGGCGATCACCGAACCGAAGTTCAGCACGGTGATCGACGAGCAGAGTGCCATCACCATCGGGACGTCGTGTTCGACGAGCAGGATCGCCAGCCCACGCTCCGCGAGGCCTCGCAACGTGTCCGAGAACACCGCGGTCTCCGCGTCGTCGAGACCCGAGGCCGGTTCGTCGAGCAACAGAACGCGGGGTCGGCACGCGAGCGCCCGGGCGAGCTCCACCAAACGCGCGTTGCCCGTGGACAAGGAGTCGGCCCTCTGCCCGGCGAGATCCGTCAGACCGACACCATCGAGGATGGCCGCTGTAGCTGCCTCCGCGGTCTGCTCCTTGGAACGGTTCAGCTCGGCGGCAACCCGGACGTTGTCGAACACCGACAGCGTCCCGAAAAGCTCCAGGCGCTGGAAGGTCCGCGAGATCCCTGCCCGAGCCCTTTGGTGTGCGGGCGCCTTCGTGATGTCGTTGCCGCCCAGCAGGACCCTGCCCTGAGTCGTGGACTGCAACCCGGTGATGACGTTGAACAACGTCGTCTTGCCGGCGCCGTTCGGACCGATGAGCCCGGTGATGGAACCTTGTTCGACGGTGAGGCTGGCGGAGTCGACGGCCATGTGGCCACCGAAGCGGACCGAGACCTCACGCACTTCGAGGATCGACATCGCACCTCCCGTGGTCCAGGCCGATCTCGGCGTCGGTCGCTGCGAGCGCTCCCGCGTCCGCCGACCCACCGACGAGCAGACGTTCCGGAGCGAAGGACGGCTCGCCCGGCGCGAGTGCCGTGAGGATGCGTCTGCCGAGGTTGTCCTCCGGGGGGTGATCCGAACGGCGGGCTTCCCACTTGGCCGTCACCTGCTCGACGGTCTGCGCGATGGCACCGTTGGGGTTCGCTGCCAGGCCGAGGCCGACGAGGCCCGGGGTGAGGTTCATCAGGTTGCGCAGGAACGGGTAGGTCTCCCCGATCAACGGCATGAATGCGAGGAGGAACCCTCCGAGGAACGCACCGGCTACCGCTGCGATACCACCGACCACAGCCATGAGTACGAGCGGGAGGCCCGGAAGTGTGCCCTGGAGGAGGGAGAACTGCTCGGCGTTGTACTGACCGCGCCAGATCGCCAGCAGTGCGCCACCGAGCCCCGCGATCGCTGCGGACATGGCGAAAACCTCGACCTTGAGACGGGTGAGGCTCATTCCGAGCGTGCTGGCCGCAGCCGGGCTGTCCTTCATCGCCTGCAACTGCCGCCCGAACGCACTTCGCCTCAGTGCCGTGATGAGCACCCCGACCACGGCGACGGTCACCGCCATGACGACCAGTTGCGCCCGCGGACTCGCCGCCTCCCAGTCACCGATGGCGAGCGGGTGGTAGGCGTGGGAGTTCAGGCGTGCCGCGGTCGGGCCGAAGACGACCTTCTCGCAGAAGAACGCGAACGCCATCGTGGCGAGCGCGAGGTAAAGACCCTTGAGTCGGATCGCCGGCAACGCGACCACGGCGCCGGTCAGACCGCAGATGAGCACGACCAGGATCAGCGCCAGCGGGTTGCCGGTCTTGCCCATGTCGTACATGACCGTCGCTCCCACCCCGGCGAAGGCCATCGGGGCCAATGACAGGAGCCCCGCGTAGCCGGTGAGAGGCACCATCGAGATCGCGATCAGACCGAGGCCCATGGCGAAGCCCATCGTCTGGAGGGCGTTGCCGGTCATCAGGCTGGGGATCATCCAGGCGACCGCCACCAGCCCCAGCCCTGTGAGCGCTGCCGTTCGGACGGTTACCTGGGGAACCCGGGTCGAGCCTCGGGCGACGTTGAACACAGCCGCCTTGTCCTGCGGCAGGACGACGAGTGCCACGAAGAGCATCAGCACCGGCACGGTGTCGGGGCTGATCCAGGTCGGCAGGTCGCTCTGGTAGCGGCGTGCCAGTTCGACGAACAGCCCCAGGAAGATCGCTCCGACGAACGTGAGTGGGAGGCTGCGCAGCTTGCCGACCACCGCTGCGGCGAAGGCGTTGATGACGAGCAGGGTCAGGTTCACCTGGTCGAGTTGGAGCAGCGGGCTGATCAGCAGTCCGGCCACTGCCGCCAGCATGCTTCCCAGAGCCCAGGAGATGGCGGAGTACCGGTTCGGGTTCGCCCCGTTGAGGGCGGCGAGGTCCCGGCTCTCCACGACCGCTCGCATCGCGATTCCGGTGCGGGTGTTGAACAGCAGTATGCGGAGGCCGATGGCCACCGCGACCGCGACCGCGAAAACGATGAGTTGGTGGTAGGTGACGTTGATCTCGCCGAGTCGGATGCTCTCACCGTTGAAGAAGTCGTCGAGTCGGGCGTTGACGGTCGCCGGTGGCCAGATGATCTGAGCCAGTGAGATGAGCGCAACGAGCAGGCCGATCGGAACGACGATCCGGATCATCGCCGAGGCATCGTGGAGGCGTCGCATGATCGCCCAGTCGATGAACCAGCCGAGTGCCGGGGCGAACACGAACAACGTGAGCACCAGTGCCACCGGAACAGGCAGTCCCCAGGCGTCGGGCGATCGCAACTGCCAGTAGACGAACGCCGAGAACATGGCGATCGTGCCGTGGGCGAAGTTGAAGATGCCCGACGTCGTGTAGGTAAGGACGAGCCCGCTGGCCGCGACGGCGTAGATCGACGCCGAGACCAGCGACAGGATCAGGACGGAGTAGAGATCGGTCACCGCGTTCGCCTGACCGGGTATCTCACTTGACCGCGGCGGACACGTCGACGATCTGGTCAGCGGTACCGCACTCGAACGTGCCCACCTTCTTGGGGAACTCCCGGACGAACTTGCCGTCCTTCACCCGCAGGTAGAGGAAGCACGGCGCGCCCTCGTTGGTGCCCGGCGAGGTCGTGAAGTGCAGACCGCCACCGTCCCACTTGGTGATCTTCTTCAACTGGGAGAACAGCTCGTCCCGGGTGAGACCGGTGTCGGACTCCGAGGCTGCCTTGGCTGCGGTGGCGAACAGCAGGCCGGCGGAGAAGGACTGCACACCGAGCGAGGTCGGCTTGATCTTCGATCCGACCTTCGCGTAGGCGTCGAGGTACTGCTTCAGGGCCGGCACCTGATCGGCCTCCTCGAACGGCAGCGTGTTCGTCTGCACGTAGGCACCTTCGGCACCCGGCTCGGTCAGGAGTTCGGAGTCGTAGTACTGCTGACCGAGGTCGATCACCTCGGGACGCCACCCCGCGGTCTTCATGTCCTTGAGCAGCTTGTTCGTCTCGGAGGTGGCCGACACCATCGACACGTACTCGATCCCCTTGCTGCGCATCTCCGCGACCTCACCCGAGTAGGTGGTCTGGAAGATCTGGGTGGTCTTCTGGTACGTGAAGTCGAAGCCTGCGGCCTTGGTGTAGCCCTCCACGACTCGGTCGCGCTGCAGTGCGGCGACCGGGATGTCCGATGCCAGCATCGCCGCCTTCTTCACGGCGTCGGGATACTGCTTCGCGATCCACTGGCCGGGGGCCACGTTCAGCTTGAGGAACGGGTTGGGAACGGGCGTGACCGACAGCTTCGAGAGCGAAGCCGCTCCGGTCGCGGTGTAACCGGCGACGTTGAGCAGGTCGCAGTCGATCAGTACCTGGGCCATCTTGTCGTCCTGCACGACACCGGTTCCCACGAGGGCGAAAAGGCCGTCGTTGCACGCCTGGGTCGCCGCCTTGTCGCCTGCGGTCAACTGTGCGTCGTAGGTCGACAGTTCGAGCTTGCGTCCGTCGATGCCGCCGAGGTCGTTGCAGTACTCGACGAACGCCTTCACCGATTCCTCGACGCTGGCGGTGGGCACCTTGACTGCACCGGCCTTGTCGGAGATGACACCGATCTTGATCGAATCCGCGGTCACGCCCTTCACACCGTTGACGGCCTTGACCCCACCCGCCGGTGCCTTGCCGCAGGGCGCCGGGAGTGTCCCGAACATCGGGCCGTTGGCACCGTTGCCCGGCGTCGTGGAAGCTGTCGGTGTGCCATTCGGGCTCGCGGGCCCACTCGGACCGTTCGCCGACGCGAGTTGCTCGTCGCTCAACCGGCTTCCGCACGAAGCGGCCAAGAGCGCCACCACCGCAGACAACGCGATCATTCGGATCTTCAAAGGTCGTCCCCTTCTGCCTCGGCCGGAGCGTAGTCCGCGCTGCCAGATCGATCTGACGCTACGTCAGCCGAAGTGTGACCGCGGTCAACTTCACGGTCAAGCCGTAACCGGTCGATCGCGGGCGAAACGTTCGATGTGACCGCCCGCGCTGGAACGAGCGGGGCGGACGATCGGCGACGGCGGCTACTCGGCCGCTATCAGGTCGCCGAGACGCCGCAGGTGGTCTCGGCCGTTGCCGAGGCTGAACTCGAGGTGCTTCGCCCAGCGGTAGGTGCGGTGGACCGGGTAGTCGGTGTCGACACCGATACCGGCATGGACGTGTTGGGCGGCGTGCACCACGCGGTGCGAGCCGCTGCACGCCCAGTACTTCGCCATCGCGATCTCCTCGGCGGCTTCCTCACCGGCGCCGAGTCGCCACGCGGCCTGCCTCGCGGTCAGCCTGATCGCCTCGGTGTCGATGTACGCGTCGGCGACTCGGTGGGCGACGGCCTGGAACGTGGCGATCGGGGTGTCGAACTGCTTGCGGGTACTGGAGTAGGAGCCGGTCATGCGGGTCGCGGCCTCGCAGACCCCGGCTTGCAAGGCGCACGTGCCGGCGATTGCGCGGTCCGTGATCCAGGCAACGATCTCGGCGCCGGCACCGACCGACCCCAAGACGGCATCCTCGCCGACGGTGACGGCGTCGAAGGTCAGGGTCGTCAACGGCTCGAGGTTCATCGAGACGTTTCGCTCCCGGCCGACGCCATCGGCGGACAGGTCGACCAGGAACACGGTCACCTCGCCGTCACCCGTCGAGGCGGGGACGAGCGCGATCGAGGCAATGTCCCCCGCCGGCACCAGCGTCTTGGCTCCGGTGATCGTCCAGCCGTCACCGGACCGTTCGGCCCGGCAGGCCGGCATCGCCGGCGGGAGCGCTGCCCCCTCGAGGAGAGCGGCGGTGAGGACCTTCTCGCCGGCGATCACCGAGGGCAGGTGCCCGGCTCGTTGGGCATCGGTTCCGAACTCGGCGATCGGCAGAGCCCCGAGAACGAGCGTCGGCAGGACCGGAACCGGGGCCACGGCATGGCCGACCTGTTCGAGGATGAGTGCCAGCTCGAAGAACCCGTAACCGCCACCTCCGGCGGACTCGGGAAGGGCGAGACCGAGGAGATCCGCCTTGGCGAGTTCGGCCCAGACATCGTCCGCGAACCAGCGGTCGCCCTGTTCGATCTCCTTCAGGCGTTCGGGCGGGAGCTTCTCGGTGAGGATTCGGCCCGCGAGTTCGAAGATCGCGGCCTGCTCGTCGGAGAGGGTGAAGTCCATGGTTTGCTCCTCGGGCTCACATGCGCGGCATGCGGGGCATGCCGAGGCCGAACATCGCGATCAGGTCGCGTTGGATCTCGTTGACGCCACCACCGAAGGTCAGGATGAGACTTCCCTGGGCGGCACGGTTGAGACGGCCCGCGAGTTGGGCCGCGGGTGACGTCGCGTCGAGGACTGCGGCGGGACCGACGATCTCGATCAGGCGCTGGAACCCGTCCAGGAAGAACTCGGTGCCGAAGACCTTGATGGAGCTGGCGTCGGCCGGGTTGACGGCCTCGCCGGCGGCCTCGAGGGCAGCGACCTTCCAGTTGAGGAGGGTGAGGAACTCGAGACCGGACCGGACCTCGGCGAGGTTGGTGCGGACCCACTCCTGGTCGATGTACTTCCCGCCGTCGGGGTGGTCGGTCGCCTTCGACCAGGCGACGACCTCCTCGTAGTTGGCCTCGATGATCCCGGGAGGGGCGAGACCGACCCGTTCGTAGTTGAGCTGGTTGACGATCAGGTTCCATCCGCCGTGCAGCTCGCCGATGATCGCGCTGTCCGGAACGCGCACGTCGTCGTAGAAGGTGTTGAACGTGCTGGCGTTCACCATCGTGTGGATCTTCGAGTACGAGTAGCCGGGGTCGGTCGTCGGCACGGCGAAGATCGTGATGCCCTTGTGCTTGGGAGCGTCGGGGTCGGTCCTCGCTGCGAGCCACACGTAGTCGGCGTAGCTGGCGAGGGAGGTGAAGATCTTCTGACCGTTGATGACCCACTCGTCGCCGTCCTTGACGGCCTTCGTCTTGAGCGAGGCGAGGTCGGTGCCGGATTCGGGTTCGGTGTAACCGATCGAGAAGTGCAGTTCGCCGGCGAGGATCTTCGGGAGGAAGAAGTCCTTCTGCTCCTGGGTGCCGAACTGCATGATCGTCTGACCGACCGTGTTGACCGACAGGAACGGTGTCGGCGCAGCGGCACGCCACGACTCGTTCATGAAGATGAACTGCTCCACGGGCCCGAACCCCCGGCCGCCGTAGGAGGTCGGCCAGCCGACGCCGAGCCAACGGTCCCGACCCATCTGCCGCACTGCTTCGAGGCAGGCCGGGTCACCGGTCTCGCCCGCGAAGGACGCGGCCTGGACCTCCGGTGTCATCAGTTCGGCGAAGTAGGCACGGAGCTCGGCGCGCAGCGCCTCCTGCTCCGGCGTGTATGCGATGTGCAAGGTCGCTCCCGGTTCCGGCGAAAACTGGAACACGTTCTAGCAAAGGCCCCTCGGAGCTGACGACTCGTCAGAACCCGTCCCGCTGCTCGAGGACCGCTGACCGCCTGGCCCCCTCCGTGGCGCTCGAAAAGGGTCAGCGAAGGCCGGCGGCACCGGCGACGCGACCGCACACGTCCAGCAGCGCCGGACCGAACGACGGCTTCGCGCACCAGGTGTGGCCCTCGTCGAACTGGTGGACCTCGGCGTCGGGGATGGCGAGCAGGAGTCGCAACTGCTCCTGGGCCGGGATCGCCCGGTCGCGGCGAGTGACCATCAGCGCGGTCGGTACCTCGACCTGCTTGAGCCAGCGTTGGCTGTCGAACGTGCACGTCGCGGCCAGGGCCTCGGCGACCATCCTCGGGTCGTGGCGACGCATCTCCGCAGCGGCCCACGACCGGAGGCTGTTCGGCCTCGCCCGCACGGCCGTCGGGATGTGGCGCTGGAGCGGTTGCAGCGGGATCCGGGTCGCCATCTGGCCGATGCGCGTCGAACCCGCCGCTGTCGACACGGCGGTGACGACCATGAGGCGTTCACGGACGCCCGGCACGAACCGGTTGCTCGTCGCACCGAACACGAGGCCCGCAACCCGTTCGGGGTAACGGTGCCACAGCAGTTGCGCGATGGGGCCCCCCATCGAGTACCCGGCGACGACCACCTTGTCGATGTCGAGTTGGTCGAGGAGCCGGGCGGCGTCGTCCGCGCAGTCCTTCAGTCGGAACCGCTTCCAGGAGCGGATGCCTCGCCCGTGGCCGCGGTGGTCCAACGCCACGACGCGGAACCGGCTCGACAACGGACCGAAGGCCTGGAACCAGTTGAGCCCGCCGGAAGCCATGAGACCGTGCAGCAGAAGCACGGTCGGCGCTCCGGGTGGGCCCTCGACCTCTCGGACGAAAGTGGTGCCGCGGCCCGGCAGTTCGACCCGTCGACCCAACGGGATCGGCGGACCCCCCGGCTCGGAGGCGACCGGGACGTCGGTTTCGGCGACGACCGTGCTCACAGTTGGCAAGATACCTGACTCGACGTCAGATCCGAGGGGACACTCGTGAAACACCACCCGACCCGCGACGACATCGACTTCGTCAGCGGCGAATTCTGGGGACGTAACCCCCACGACGCATTCACCTGGATGCGGGCCAACGAGCCCGTCT